>MGDH01000024.1:0-30049 GCA_001790855.1 Candidatus Schekmanbacteria bacterium RIFCSPLOWO2_02_FULL_38_14
AGAAAAAAGTTGACAAAAAAAAATGGGGGATTTAGTTTAAAACACAGTAAAAAAAAGAAGTAGATGTGTCAAAAATTCAAACTGCTTTTGCTTTAAAGAGTATGAATTATCGAGTGCATAAGACTACACAAATTGCTGAACCTCCAACCCGGATACTCTCCATATCAAAAGCGAAAGTAAGTAGAGACACATCAGGTAAGTATGAGTGTTTTAGCATAACTTATTGGAACTTTTAGATTTACTAATTTAACAACATGAAATATACGGATGACTGATACTGCAGAAATTGCAATATTTGTCAGATTATTTAGGCCGTATAATACATGTTATACAGCCCTCGGGAGGAGTAACCAGTCATGTTGCATCGAGCCATGAACAAGTTGAAAATGGCGCTGCCATCCACGCCCTTATTTCGTTTGATGAACCCCCACAAAGCGCATCTCTACTGCGTGGGAACTGCTAAGTCAGGGACTCACTCGATCGAGGCAATTTTTCGCGGTCAACTGCGATCCGCTCATGAAGCTGAAAGCAACAAGGTCATAGACACAATCCTAGATGTTTCAGCGGGTCGCATTGACGACGAAGAGCTTCGGCACTATGTGTTAAAGCGAGATCGAAGATTGTGGCTCGACGTAGACTCCTCCCAGTTAAACTTCTTTCTGCTTGATAAACTAGTTGAATTATTTTCTGATGCGAAATTCATTCTAACCATCCGCAATCCATACGCATGGCTCGATTCATTCATCAACCATCAACTTGCTTACAAATCCTCAGATAAATGGATTCAACTGCGTGATTTGAGATTTCGACCTGACATATATACTCATTCGCAAGGGGAACTGGCTTTAAAGGAAAAAGGCCTATACACGCTTGACGGTTACTTTTCATATTGGGCACATCATAACCGCACGGTAATCGAAACTGTCCCAGAAGATCGATTGTTGATTGTTCGAACCGACAAAATAAGCGAATGTATCGAGGAAATTGCTGCGTTTGCAGGTGTATCAAAAAGCAACCTCAATCAAGAACAATCGCACACTTTCAAGGCTAGAGCAAAGTTCCATTTGCTTGATAAAGTAGACCAAGAATACCTCGAGTACAAAGCAAAAGAACACTGTGGTGACCTCAGTGACCGATTTTTTCCAGAGATTCAATCCAAAAAAGACGCTTTGTCTTCAGCATGTAATGTAATTAAAGGGGACGGTTCTCTTTATTAAGAAAAAGAGAACCGTCCCCTTTAATTCTTAACACTTTTCTTGCGATAATAACAGCGACATTTTAAATGCTAAAAAACTACGACAATTGAAACGTTAAATAACAAATACAGAAAAAAGTTGACAAAAAAAAATGGGGGATTTAGTTTAAAACACAGTAAAAAAAAGAAGTAGATGTGTCAGAAATTCAAACTGCTTTAAATAGTATGAATTATCGAGTGCATAAGACTACACAAATTGCTGAACCTCCAACCCAGATACTCTCCATATCAAAAGTGAAAGTAAGTAGAGACACATCAGGTAAGTATGAGTGTTTTTGAATTTTGAATTAACCAAAACCTTATCCCTAACCACTTGAACCCTCATTTTTTATGATTTATTATGGAAAAAAGAAAAATTCTTATTATTGATGACGATTTTGAATTCTGCTGTCTTCTAGAAGATGTTTTGACAAACTGCGGATATTCAATTGAAAAGGTTCTTAATGGGATAGAGGCGTTGAAAAAACTCGAAGAGAGTAATTTCGCCCTTGTCATTACAGATAAGAATATGCCGGGCATAGGAGGGATTGAACTAATATCAGCGATTTTTAAAAAACATCCTTCAACCCCTGTAATTATGACAACGGCCTTTGGAGATTTTATTAGTTTAACTTCAGCCATGAACCATGGCGCATTTGAATATATAACAAAACCCCTAAAAATGTCTGCTCTGATTGAATCTATCCATAAAGCACTCGGAGAATAAGCTCTATCTTGATTTTTCCTTTCTCTTTGACAAAACTGTTTTTATGATTACACTAATTGAAGTTTTTAATAAATCTGTGCAATTCTTTTATAATCTCTGTAATTTTTTTAAAAATCTGTACAATCTTTAATATTTATGAACCACGAACCTTTTGATGTAATCGTAGTCGGTGCAGGGCATGCAGGGTGTGAGGCAGCTCTTGCCGCTGCACGCATGGGTTGTAAAACCATAGTTTTCACTATCAACCTTAACCACATTGCCCTTATGTCGTGCAATCCTGCCATAGGCGGTCTTGCAAAGGGGCATATTGTAAAAGAAATAGATGCTCTTGGTGGTGAAATGGGAAAAAACATTGATAAGACAGGCATCCAGTTCCGAATGCTAAACACCAAAAAAGGGCCTGCCGTATGGGGACCTAGGGCGCAGGCTGATAAGATTGCTTATAAAAATAGTATACGCGAGGTTCTTGAAAGATGTAAAAATTTAACTCTAAGAGAAGCAGAAATAAGCGAAATTATAACTTTTAAAGGTAAAGTATATGGTGCAAAAACTATTAATGGAGAATTTTTTGAAGGAAAAACAGTAGTTTTGACTACAGGCACATTCCTGAGAGGCTTGCTACACATAGGGCTTGAGCAATTTCCGGCAGGTAGAATGGAAGACCCGCCTGCAATGCATCTTTCAAAAAACCTTGAAGCTCTTGAATTCAAGATAGGAAGACTTAAAACCGGAACACCTCCGAGATTAAGAGGGAGTTCTATTGATTTTTCTTCTATGAAAATCCAGGAAGGAGATGAAAATCCAGAACCATTTTCCCACTTAACAAGAGTAAAACTAGAAAATAAAGCCTCTTGCTATATTGGTTATACTAATAACGAGGTTCATGAATATATTAAATCAAACTTAAACAAATCACCCCTTTATTCTGGAGTAATAGTGGGAATTGGACCAAGATATTGTCCATCAATTGAAGATAAAGTGGTAAAATTTTCTGAAAAAGACAGACATCAAATATTTTTTGAACCAGAAGGGCTTAACTGCGACCAAATTTATCCAAATGGAATCTCAACGAGTCTTCCACAAGAAGTTCAAATTAATATGCTTTATAAAATAAAAGGATTAGAGAACGTTGAAATAATAAGACCCGGTTATGCAATTGAATATGATTTTGTTTTCCCAACCCAGCTTAAACCAAGCCTTGAAACAAAACTGATTTCAGGACTTTTACACGCAGGGCAGATAAACGGAACATCAGGTTATGAAGAAGCTGCTGCACAGGGACTTATAGCAGGAATCAATGCAGCTTTAAAAGTTTTCAAAAAAGAACCATTCGTCCTAAAAAGGTCTGAATCCTATATTGGTGTGTTAATTGATGACCTTGTAACTTTGGGCACAAAAGAACCTTACAGGATGTTCACTTCACGCGCAGAATACCGGCTTTTTTTAAGGCAGGATAATGCTGATATGAGGCTTATGAAATACGGAAGAGAACTAGGGTTAATTACTGAAGAAGCATATAACTATACTGAAGAGAAAAGAAAAATAATTAATGAAAAAATTTTCTATTTAAAAAACACATCACTAAATCCATCTAAAGAAACAAACAAAGCTCTTGAAATGATTGGTGAAATTGAGATTTCTATACCACAGAGCCTTGACCAGATACTCAAAAGACCAGAGATAAGCTTTGAGCATATAAAAAAAATAAGCGATGGTTTGGATAAAATTCCTCAAGATATTGCAAGGCAGATTGAAATCCAGGTAAAATATGAGGGGTATATAAAAAGGCAGGAACATATGATTGAGAAATTCAAAAAACTTGAAAACATAAAAATTCCACAGGAAATAAAATATAGTGAAATAAAGGGGCTTTCCAGAGAAGCTATTGAAAAATTTGAAAATATAAAACCAATAAGCCTTGGCCAGGCATCAAGGATATCTGGAATAACCCCAGCTGCTATTTCAGCGCTAATGGTTTATATTAAAGTAAAATATGAAAACAGTAAACTTAAAGCAGGGCAACAGATTCTTTGAGTATTATTTTAAACTATTATTTCATCTTTAATTAACCCATGCCTTACCATTTCTTAAAAGAAATTTTTGATAGAGCGAAATTCCCTTTTATCCTTGATAAAGAGAAAGAGGAGAAATTTTGTATTTACCTTGAGGAACTTCAAAAATGGAACAAAAAAATAAACCTTACTTCAATAAAAGATAATGATGAAATAATAGAAAAACTTTTTCTTGACTCAGTTTTTTTTCTTAAATTTTTTAATATAGAGCCTGGTTCTTATTGTCTTGATATTGGTTCCGGAGCAGGATTTCCAGGAATACCTATTAAAATAATGTCTCAGGAGATAAATCTTTTTCTTCTTGAGGCTACAAAGAAGAAAGTCTCTTTTTTGAAACATATTTCAAGAATCCTTTCATTAGAAAAAATTCATATAGTTAATAAAAGGCTTGAAGAGATATCAAATGATAAGAATTTTTTTGGAAAGTTTGAATTAATAATTACTCGCGCTGTATCTCCATCTCTAAAACTCATTACAGATTCTTATAAACTCTTAAGCAAAAAGGGCGTTTTAATATATTTCGGGGGCGAGAATCCCAAAAGGAATTTCATTGTTGAAAAAAACTTTTTTGCAACTTCGGATCTGAAAACCTATCAGCTTCCGCTCAGCAAACTGAATCGAACTCTTATAATTTTTAGGAAATAAAATCTTTTTGGAGTCTTTTCCAACTAGTACTGAAAAGCATGACTGTTGTGTATCTTATAGCAAGTTTTTATAATTTTAAAAAATCCTCTTGACAAAAATAGACGGCTAGGGTATTGAAGAAAGAACTTATCACCTGTGGGTCTGGTGGCAAGTAACAATACATCTAAAAGACCCGGATTTGAATTACTTGTGAATCGGATTTTAAGCGGAGAGTCTGGAAAGAATTAACCTCGTCAGAGTATCTTCCCGTTCTACACCCCATTTAATTATCTGAGTCTCAAGAAAACCCTAACTTATTGGAGGTTATATGGGTAAAAAATTGTATGTGGGTAGTCTCCCTTATTCTTTTAGCGAGGGACAATTGGTAGAACTTTTTTCTCAGTACGGCGCTGTAGAATCAGGAAAAGTAATTTCTGATAAATATACAGGCCAGTCAAAAGGGTTTGGCTTTGTGGAAATGAAGTCTGATGAAGATGCTCAGAAAGCCATAGATGCCCTTAACGAAACTCAGATTGAAGGAAGGAAAATAGTAGTTAATGAAGCACGTCCCATGGAGAGTAAGCCCCGTAGCGATCGCGGTGGAGGCGGAGGAGGAAGAAGAGGCGGAGGAGGAGGCGGCGGCGGAGGCAACCGCAGTAGCAGATGGTAAGCTAAACTAACAAAGCACCAATTCTATAGGGGTGGAGAAAAAACTCCACCCTTTTTTTGCAAATATCAAAACTCAAAGTAATTCCCAAATAACAAATTCCAAACTTTAAATAAATTCCTATGACAGAAATATCAACCAAGCTTATTTAATTTTAGTCATTAAGTAATCTAAGGTTGCATTTTACTTGGAATCTGGTGCTTGAAATTTGTTTTTTTTATTATTGTTCCACGTGAAACATTTTTAGCAAATCTGACAATCCATTAAATTATAAAAAACCTACAGTAGAAATTCTATTCCTTGTTTTTGATGAACGAAAGACAAGCAGTCTATAAGCTATTAGTAATTAATAGCATTAACCATCTTGTTCCACGTGAAACATTTGCAATTTTTCCTTGCCTTAAAATCCTTAAATATGATAATTTATATATAATTTCATGATTACGCAGATTAATAATTTGTAATCTTTTTAATTCAATAATTAAGAGATACCTTTGAGTAAAATTATCGCTGTTGCAAATCAAAAGGGCGGGGTAGGGAAAACTACAACGTCAATAAATCTCTCTGCCTCCCTTGCAGTTTTAGGGAAACGGACTCTTGTTATTGATATGGACCCCCAGGGAAACTCTTCAAGCGGCTTAGGGATAAATAGCATACCTGATGGCATGAGTCTCTATAGGGCAATTCTTGGAGAAATCCCTTTAAGCAAAACTATTAAAAACTGTGAAATAGGAGAGTTAAAGATTATACCCTCAACTCAAGACCTTTATGGTGCTGAAATAGAGCTTATAGATACAACATCAAGAGAACTTCTTCTTAAAAACGCCATGCAAAATATTAAAGATGATTTCCACTATACCATAATTGACTGCCCTCCATCTTTGGGTCTTCTGACTATTAATGCCCTGTGTGCTGCAACATCAGTTTTAGTTCCGCTACAGTGTGAATATTATGCCCTTGAGGGTATCGCGCAATTGCTAGAAACAGTAAAAAGAATCAGAAGAAATTTTAATCCGGATTTAGAAATAGAAGGAATCCTGCTTACAATGTTTGATTCAAGGACAAATCTTTCAAATGAAGTCACTGAAAATGTTATTGAAAGATTCAGCGCAAAAGTTTTCAAAACCATAATTCCAAGAAACGTCCGTCTTTCTGAGGCTCCGAGTTTTGGCAAACCAATTATTTTATATGACAGACATTCCAAGGGAGCTTTAACATATCAACAATTAGCAGAGGAGATTATAGAAAATGAAAAGAAAATCTCTTGGCAGGGGGCTTGAGGCTTTAATACCTGAACAGAAACTCTTAAACGAAATACCGCTAATAAACGTAGATGTTGAAAAAATTTTTCCTGGAGAACACCAGCCAAGAAAAACTTTTGATGATATAAAGCTTAGCCATCTTGTAAACTCCATAAAAAGCAGAGGAATCATTCAGCCAATAATTCTTAAAGAAGAAAACGGAGGCTATAAAATAATAGCAGGTGAAAGGCGCTGGAGAGCAGCAAAAATAGCAGGAATAAAAACTGTTCCTGCAATTATTAAAGATGTATCTCAAAGAGACGCAATGGAGCTTGCTCTGATTGAAAACATTCAGAGAGAGGATTTAAATCCAATCGAAGAAGCGCAAGCATATAAAAGACTTATTGAAGAATATCAGTTAACCCACGAAGAACTCTCAGAAAAAGTAGGGAAAAACAGGGCAACCATTTCAAATTATTTAAGGCTTCTGAACCTGCCGAAAGAAGTTAAAAATTATCTCTTTGAAGAAAAGATAACAATGGGGCACGCCAAAGTAGTTGCAGGGCTTCAAAACCAAAAAGACCAGATATCTATCAGCAAAAAGGTTTATGAAACAGGATTGTCTGTAAGAACCCTTGAGAATCTTGTCCAGAACTGGGGAAAAACAAAGAAGAAAAAACTAATTCCTTCAAAAGCATCTCCTGAAGTTTTTGAAATTGAAGAAAAACTTAAAAGAACCCTTGCTACAAAAGTTAAGCTTTTTCACAACGAGAAAAAAAATTGCGGCAGAATTCAAATAGAGTATTATTCCATTGATGACTTGGAAAGAATATTAAATTTTATTAAATAAAATCAATTAGTTAATGTAAGAAATGAGTTATTTTGTGAAAAGTTTTATTCTTATTTTTTTCTTAATCCTTCTTCCTTTTTTTGCAAACGCACTGGAGGTTCAGTCCATTGAAAAGAAAATTGATGAACTCTCCCTATCAGGTAATATTGAACAGATGAGAAGCTTCGAGGCAAGCCTTAATAGCTTTATTATTAAAGAACCTACAAACTATATGGAAAATTTTTTGCTTGGAAAACTATATTTTTTAATGGCAGAGCCTTTTGAGCTAAAATTAGAAAATGAAGAAGGAAAAAAATGGAATCTTTCTGAGAATTATACTGATAAGTCTTTGATTGCATTTAATAATTCTATTAAATACAATGAAAAATATTTTGATAGCCATTTTTATAAAGCCTTGGCTCTTGTAAATAAAATCTGCCATTTTAGCGTTTGGAGCTTGCCAAAACTAATTTCTACAGGAAAGGAAAATGTAAAAGAAAAAGAAATTCTTGCTGCCTTGGATAAAGAAAATCCAAAGAAGGTATCTTGCAGAAGGAATTAGTGTGCTTTTCGTACCTGCCTCTCGGGGTGGAGGTCCTGAAAAAGCAATCCCTTTGATAGAAAAAGCAGTAAAAAATAGCACTGCTATGGATAAATTTTTTAGGATGCCTTGCTTTTGCAAGGTGTAGTTCTTTAAACTTTTTTAAAAAAGAAAAGGAGAGTAAAATGACAATTGAAGAACTTGCAAAAAGAGTCCAGGCTCTGGAAGACATAGAAGCGATAAAACAGCTTAAAGCAACTTACTCTGAAGTCTGCGATGATAACTACAATCCAAAAAGAATGCTTGAGATTTTTACAGAAGATGCTGTGTGGGATGGAGGAGAAAGATTCGGAAAACATACTGGACACAAGGAGTTGAAGGAATTTTTTACCAATGTTGGCAAGGGCTTAGTTTTTGGAGCGCATTTCTTTCTTCAGCCTCGTGTAACCCTAACAGGTCCAACAACTGCAAAGGCAAACTGGTATCTATGGCAAACATCTACAATGGCAAATGGCAAAGGTGTCTGGATTTGCGGGCTTGAAGATGATGAATACAGAAAGGGCAAGGATGGAAAATGGCGTATAAGCCATATGAAACTTACTCTCTTTTATGCCTCATCTTATGAGGATGGATGGCACAAGAGCAAGTGGAGCGGACTTGAGTAGGAGTTAATAACAGGACAGAAATATCTACATTAGCTTGGTTACTGTGAGTATATAGATAAGAATACCCACTGATTGTAATGGCGAGGAACGAACACAGAGAGTGACGAAGCAATCTCAGCATAAAGGTGATAACTAACTGATTAAACAGAGAAATTGCTTCAGGGTTACCTGTCTGCCGACAGGCAGGAAGCCCTTTGCAATGACGAGCGGGTAACCTGCTCGCAGTGACAGAAAAAAAGATTTTATAAAATTCTCAAACTGTTTTGAGTTTCTGAAGTAATTTTTTATGTATTCCGCCAAAACCACCGTTTGACATGATGAGAACAATATCATTTTTTTTTAAATTCCCTGCCAAATGGCTTACTATATCTTCAACCTTCTCAATATAAAAGGCTTCTTTGCCTTTATTCACTAAATTATCAACAACCCTCTGAGGGGAAAAGCGGATTTTATCGTCCAGCAATCCGGGGTTGTAGACTCCGGCAATTATAATTTTTTCAGCATCAAGAAAAGCCTCGCTGTATTCTTTTTCAAAAACAGATCTCCTGCTGGTGTTTGACCTTGGCTCAAAAACCGCCCATAATCTTCTTTCAGGATAACTTTCCTTAAATCCTCTTACAGTTTCCCTCACAGCAGTAGGATGGTGTGCAAAGTCATCAAAAACTGTAATTCCTTTTACTTCACCAACAATCTCCTGCCTTCTCCTTACTCCCTGAAAACTTTGGATTCCTGCAGTTATTTCTTCAGCCGACAGCCCTAAACTTCTCAACGCTGCAATTGCTCCCAGCAGATTCATTAAATTATGTTTTCCTATAAGGCTTGTAATACACCTGCCAAGAATATTTTCTTTATGTCTTATTTCAAAAAAAGCATTCCCATTCCCTCTTTCAATCCCTTCAATTCTCCAGTCAGACACTGAATTAATTCCGTAAGTTTCCACCTTGCAAGCACTTTCTTTTGAAATCCTTATTGCGTTCTCATCATCTTCGCAGGCTATAAGTTTACTTTGCAGTGGTATTTTATGAATAAATTTTTTAAATGCATTTTCAACCTGAGAAAAGTCCGCGTAAATATCAGCGTGGTCAAATTCAATGCTTGTCAGCACTGCCACATCCGGAATATAATGCAAAAACTTCGGACCCTTATCAAAAAAGGCAGTATCGTACTCATCTCCTTCAATTACAAAAAAATCTCCTTTGCCAAGTTTATAATTTTTCCCAAAATTTTTTGGAATACCTCCAATTAAAAAAGAAGGGTCTTTTCTGCTCGCTTCTAAAACCCAGGCTATAATTGATGATGTTGTTGTCTTGCCGTGAGTTCCGGCAACAACAACTATTTTTTTATCTTTAAGGAAAAATTCTGCCAGGGCCTGTGGCATTGAGAGATAAGAAATTTTCGAATCAAGCAGTGCTTCAACCTCAGGATTATTTTTTGAAACAGCATTGCCAACTATTACTAAGTCGGGCTTGTCGGCAATGTTATCTTCTTTATAACCTACCCTGATTTCTATACCCTGTTTTTTGAGTATATCACTCATAGGAGGATAAACATTCTGGTCCGAGCCGGTAACCCTGTATCCCTTTTCCTTAAACATTCCTGCAAGGGCGCTCATTGCTGTTCCGCATACAGCTATCAGGTGAACATGTTTCATCAGCAAATCCCTATCTCTTTCATTACAAGGTCATGAATTTCCGGCCTGAATTTTGCAATACTCCTGTTTTCTCTTGTTGGGTGAACTCTGTTTGTAAGAAGGATAATTTCTATCTCTCTTTCAAGGTCTATCCAGATAGAAGTTCCTGTGTAACCGAGATGCCCTGCTGACTTTTTTGAAAAATAATGCCCGGAAGTTGAAATGTCAGGAGACGGTGTATCCCATCCAAGAGCCCATGATGAGCCCCTGACAATATCTTGCCTCATTAAAAATTCCCTGACAATTCTCTGAGGGATAAAACCTCCCTCGCCACTGTAGCATTTAAGGATTTCTGTTGTGAATCTGTGAAGGTCAATCCCTGTTGAAAAGACTCCTGTATGTCCAGCAATTCCTCCCATTGCATATGCGTTATCATCATGAACCTCTCCCTCTAAAACCTTTTTTCTCCACGGGCAATTTTCAGTAGAAGCAAAAAGCCGGTTTTTCTGTTTTAAAGCTGAAGATTGTTCAAAAAGATTATTGTAAAAAGTTGCAGAAAGAGAAAGCGGGTTAAATATCTTTTCCTCGCAATATTTATCAAGACCTTTCCCGCAAATAATCTCGATAATTTCACCAAGAATTATAAAACCCATGTCACTATATTTACAATTTGTTTCCGGAACATATACCAGAGGTTCCTTATTTACTCTGCTATAAATATATTGTTTGCCGTCATATTTAGAAAATTCATTTGTGGATTTTTGCTTTTCAAGCAACCCCCTGTAAAGAGGCAACCAATCCGGCAAACCTGCACAATGGTTAAGGAGGTTACGAAAAGTGATATTTTCTTTTTCTTTACAGTTAAAGTCCGGAACAAACTCGCCTGCTTTGTTTTCAAGGCTTATTCTTTTTTCTTTTAATAAAATCATTATTGCCGTTGTTGTCGCAACAACTTTTGTCAGAGAAGCAATGTCAAAAACTGTATCTTCTGTCATGGGTTTTTTTTCAGGCATTACAGAACGAAACCCAAAAGCCTTATGAAATGCTATTTCCTTGCCTATGGAAACTAAAAGGACAGCACCAGGGAAAACACCTTTTTCTACTCCTTCTTCCATCTTTTTTTTAACATTTAAAAATTCTTTCATCTTCTTCTTACATCACTCCATTTTCTAATATTGAAATTTTTCCCTTATCTCCATCTACTTTAACATTTACTCCAAAAGGGATTGTAATGTTATCAAAGCTATGGCCTGAAGGGAAACCAAACAGAATAGGCACTTTAATATCCGCAAATACATCCAGAATCACATCCTCAAGCAAAAAGCTTTTATCATCTTTTGGCTGGCATCCTTCCATATCTCCGAATATTATTCCTTTTACCCTTTTCAGTTTTGCTGCCATTTTTAAATGCGTCAGCATTCTTTCAATTTTGTAGGGTTGTTCACCAATATCTTCAATGAATAAAATCTTATTTTTAGTATCTATCTCATAAGGTGTTCCAAGGGTTGTCACTAAAAGAGACAAACATCCTCCCATCATTTGCCCCTCTCCTGTTCCTCCTTTTAAAACTCTGATTCCATCATGCCTGATTTCCCCAACCGCTTCTTTTGACATCAGTGCCTTCATGAAAAAGTTTTCAGTCATTGTGGTTGGACCTTTTGCAAAACGGGAGCTTGCAACCATTGGTCCGTGGAATGTTATCAGTCCTGTCTCAGAGGTTATGTGATTTAAAATCACTGTAACATCACTGCATCCAAGAAATATCTTTGGATTTTTCTTGATATTTTCTAAATCTAAAAATGGCAATATCCCTATTGCACCATATCCTCCTCTTGCGCATACGATTGTTCTTATCCTTGAATCTGCAAATGCTCTGTTTATCTCATCAGCACGATTCTTGTGACTGCCTGCAAGATATCTTGTTTTTTCAAATATCCTCTCATCATAGCTCACATCAAGACCCATTTTCTTTAACCATAAAACACCTTTCTCAAGATGTTCCCTTTCAAAAGGGCTTGAAGGAGCAATAATCCTGACAGTATCTCCTGGGGTAAGCGCTTTAGGTTTTATCATATTAAGAGCTTTCATTCAGCTTTATAGAATAACATGTTATTTGTACATTTACAATACAGAAGTTTGGCGTGATTGTGGATTTTGGATTGCGGATGTAGCTGCAAAGCAATGAGTTGCTTCAAAAAAACTAGCAATGAGCGTCTAATTAGACTTCTTTTTTAAGTCTCCAGCAACCAGAAGCGCTGCAAGCCCGGCTATCAAGAGAAGGAGAGTTCCTGGTTCTGGAACAGGCGCTGAACTTCCTCCCTCATTGCCACTTGGAGTGGGGTTGGAAACTGTTCCTGAATAGCTTGCATTGATCGTAAGCCCTGACCTTATTGCATAGTCAAGGGTTCCTGAATACTGCATTGTAACAGTTAATATATCCCCTTTGCTTGACCCTGCCAGCGCAGTAAGGATAGCAGAATTAAGTGCAATGCCATCTGGAGATAGGACTACGTTAAGCAGATCTATCTTAAGCTCATTGGCATTTATATTACCTGTTCCTCCGCGGGTTCTCAGAGTAAGAGCTTTCAAATTTGCGGTTAGATAAGTTGTTGTACCTGTTGGATTCAGTATTTTAAATCCATCTGTGTAATAAGTTGGAGAAAACGGAAACACTGTGTAGTCATCAAACGTTTCAGGAGTCCCTCCATTATCTAAAAAACTCGTTCCTCCCAGATGTAAATCAGCTATTTCAACCCTGTTCTTAGCAGTATAAGGACCTGAAATTAAAAGAGGGTCAGCTGTAGGGTCTGAACTGAATATCCTTCCTGTTTTAAAGTCTAATAAATCAGAAAAGCCATCAGTTGGAAAACTATCGCTTATTCTTATAGCTCCTCCAAAAGAGAAAGAAACAGGTGCTGCAAAGGAATTCTTTGTAAGCGAAAATGTTATTAGTACTGCTATAAATACTATCAAATATTTTTTCATATACAGTGCTTTCTATCAACAACAACCCAAAAAGTTAACCCAGCAAAAACTATCCTCTCTTTATTCTCTTAACACCTGCTAATACAACCAGTCCAGCACCTAAAAGCAGAAGTGTGGCAGGTTCTGGAACTGGAACTGATGCTGTGGTTGTAGTGGCAGGTTCTGGAACTGAAACTGATGCTGTTCCTGATCCTATGGTTGTAACTGAAGTTCCAGCATTTATTGCTGTAGCTAAATTACCGTTATATTGGAGTGTGAGTGTAAGTATTCCACCTATAGAGCTTGAGTTAAACGCATCAAGCACATCAGAGCCCAATGCCAAACCTGCAGTGGTAACATTGATATTAAACAGGTTTATCAAAAGCTCGCTGTTTACAGTTCCCTCCCCTGCATTGGTAGTAAGGGTTAAAGCCTCCAAATCAGCTATAAGCAAATCCGTGCTGCTGCCATTCTGAACTCTGAAACCACTCGCATAATAGGTTGGATTAAAATCAAATAATGTCATGTTGCCAATTGTAGACCATGTACCCGCAAGCGTAAGGTTGCTGATTTCAACATTATTATACAGAATATTATCATCCTCAGGGTCGGAGTTGAATATGGTCTGGGTATCAAATGAGATTAATTCTGAAAAGCCATTTAAGTTTGGATCTGTAATATATGTTGCCCCTGCAAAGGAAAAGGAAACTGCTTCAACCTGTTTTTCAAATAGGCAAAGTGCTAGTGTAAGGAATAAAAGAGTAAAAACTATTATATTTTTTTTCATACTATAAAAACCTCCTTAAGCAATCAACTCTTTGATTTATATTGATATTTTCTCCATTCACCTGTTTTAACAATCCATTCCTAATTCTGATATAATAATGCAAGAACCATACCAAACAGTTTTTAACACAATAACTTATTGATTTTATTGTAATTTTATTTGTTGTGCTGTTTTTTTTTTAAACACTGAATATGAAAAGTGTTCAAAAACCCGACAGTTTTTCCTGTTAAATCTATATTAAGCTTATTTTTCAAAAGGTTAAAAGTGTCAAAAAAACCGACGTTTTTTAGGCTTTTTTATCATCCTAGAAAACTTTAGCACAAATTTGTTGCATTGCTAAAGAAAAAAATGGTAAAAAAATGAAAATTTTTGAGTCTCCAAAATAATGACAAAAAAACTTAAAATAATTAAAGACCCTCAAAAGCTTTACAACTATGCCTGTTACTGGTTGAACCAATATCCCTGCTCGGCTATAAAACTGAAAGAAAGGTTGTTAAAAAAATGCTGCAGCGAGGAAACTATTAACGAAGTGATTTTTCGTTTAAAAGAGCTTAATTATTTGAATGACAAAAAATTGGCTTTAAACATCATCTCCACATATCTTAAAAAAGGCTATGGCAAAAATCGAATTAACAGAAAACTTTATGAGAAGAAAATATTTGATAAGGAAATATTAGAATCAGCGTGGAAAGAATTCAACTCTGGGGAGGAAAAAGAGAAGATTTCAGAGGTTATTGAAAAGAGGGCAGGTCGTTATGATTTAAACGAAGCGAAAGGTAAAAAGGCATTAATTGGATACCTGCTTCAGAGGGGGTTTGAATATGATGATATAATGGAAGCTTTAAGGGGAAAAAAGTTATTATAACTAAAAATATAGAAAATTTCTATGTTTTTAGAAACAGAATAAAAAAAAAGAGCAGGTTTTTAACCTGCTCTTTTTGAATTTGCAGTTATACAGCTTAACTTATTAACTTACCATCTGCTGTTTCTGTTATTTCTTCCGCCCCCGTCATTGCGTTCTCTGCTCTCCATAGGACGCGCCTCATTAACTACAATTTTTCTACCATTAAGCTCAGTTCCGTTAAGAGCTGCGGTAGCTTTCTGAGCATCTTCATCAGACTTCATCTCCACAAAGCCAAATCCCTTTGACTGGCCTGTGTATTTGTCAGAAATTACCTTTCCTGACTCAACAGCACCATGCTGAGAAAAAAGTTCTACTAATTGTCCCTCACTCAATGAATAAGGAAGACTGCCCACATACAATTTTTTACCCATATAACCTCCAAAAGTTAGGGTTTTCTTGAGACTCAGATTAATTCAATGGGATTAAAGTGGTGAAGATACTCTGGTAAGGATAAATCTTTCCAAGCTTTCCGATTAAAATCCGATTCACAAGCAATTCAAATCCGGGTCTTTTAATTAAATTCTTACTTGCCACCAGACCCAAAGGTAACAAGATATTTACTTATAGCCAAATCAATTAGTTTTGTCAAGGAAATTAAAATAAATTTGTCTTTGAGAGATAATAAATTTAAATTATTAATTTTTTATTCTTCAGAATTTCTAATGGTGAAACAAGGTGTTTTTTTAGGCCTAATTCTTTGACACCCGATCCAAAAGCCAATCCAAGAAGCTGGGAAAAATAAAAGACTGGCAGGTCATATCTTGCATTATATTTTTCAAAAATATCATTCTGCCTTGTATCAAGGTTTGCATGGCACAGAGGGCAGGCAACTGATATTGCTTCTGCGCCTACATCTTTAGCATTTTGAAGAATGAGATTTGTAAGCCTTAGCACAGACTCAGTCCTTGCAAGGGCAAAGCTTGCGCCACAACAGTCAGTCTTGTAAGACCAGTCTAAAACATTTGCACCACAGGCTTTTAAAATCTCGTCCATGCTCTCAGGATATTCGCAATTATCAAATGCCATAACCTTTGGAGGTCTTGTGACAAGGCAGCCATAATAACAAACAACCTTTAAACCATTTAATGATTTTCTGACCAGAGAGTTGATTTTTTCAAGCCCGACATCATTTATAAGTATATCAAGGGGATGCCTTACCCTTACTTTCCCTCCGTATGAGTAATCAATTACTTTTTTGACTTGTTCCTCCAAAACCTTGTCATGCTCAATCTCATAGACAGCAGTCTTTAAGCTCTGAAAACAGGCAGCGCACGGCACAGCAACTTCTGAAAAATTTCCTTTCTCAACAAGAGAAAGATTTTTAATCGGGAGTGCTGCTGATAAAACCTTTGAAGTCGCATGTGCAGGCGTTGTTCCGCAACAGATCCAATCAGGAACTTCAAAAAGTTCCAAATTTAACTTTTTAAAAACAACTTTTACTGACGCATCATATTCTGATGCTGTCGAATGAAGAGAACACCCCGGGTAGTATGCATAGGTCATAGTTTTTTACCTTCAATCTCCAATGCCTTTTCAAAAATTTTTTTCACTTCCTTGGCGCTCCTTGTTCTCTCGGGCAGTATTTTAAATTTGCCTTTTAATCCCATCCTATAGCCAAGCCTTAAATCCTTAAAATACTCACCTGTTGCAAGTTTCAGCGATGTAATCATTCCGACCTCATACATTCTTCCAAATCTTCTTATGTTTTTTAATGCAATTCTGTAAAAAAGTGGTATCTCTTTAACTTCATCAGGCACTACTATTCCTTCTTTTATTGCAAGGTGCCGGACACTATCCATCAGTTTTGCTATATCAACACCCTGAGGACATCGCGTTGTGCAGGTTTCACAGGAAGCGCATACCCATATAGTTTTGCTGTTTATGACCTTATCTTTCAGTCCAAGGCGAATTGCGTGGACAATCTGGGTCGGAGAATAATCCATCTCCTCAGCCATGGGGCATCCGGCAGTGCATTTTGTGCATTGATAGCAGAGATTTACATTCTGAACTGATTCTTTTTCTATCTCTTTTCTAAACACTGAATCCGGATTAATTTTCATACAAAAATCTTAGTTTTGACAGGCGGGACGCCTATCCTGCTATTGAACAATTACATTCTAAAAAGCCTTTATATGGCTGTCCGTTTTTTTTGGCAGACCAAGGGGTCTGCTGCTACAATTTGGGCAGAGCTATGCACTGTTTTCTGTCTATTGTATCCTGTATTCTGCATTCTTTTTCCTGATTGGATTCATCCCTAACTTCCTTGCCCTTTCAGTCATCTCAGATGCAGCCTCGGCAAAAGCTGTACCCATTGAGGAAGACATATTGAACATCTCCAACCTTTCTCCACCAATTCCTATCTCATCAAGAAATTTTTTCAGGCTTAAAATTCTTTTTTTTGCCCTCATATTACCCTCAAGATAGTGGCAGTTTCCTTCAAGACATCCTGCCACAAAAACTGCATCAGCGCCTTTTTCAAAAGCCTTTAAAATATAGATTACATCAACCTTTCCTGTACACGGAATTCTTATTATTTTAACATTTGCTGGGTATTGCAGCCTCATTGAACCTGCTAAATCTGCAGCAGCAAAAGCACAGAAGTAACAGCAAAATGCCAAAACCTCAGGCTCGAAATACTCATTTGTTTCAACTTTTTCTTTATCTGCCTGTTCCATATTATTTTCTTGCCGCAAATCGATATTGTCAAAACCAATCAAAAGTTCAAATTTCAAAATCCAAATGTCAAATGAATGTCAAAATCTAAATACCAAATTTTCTTATCCATTTGAACTTGGGATTTCATTTGAACTTTGAGCTTTGGCATTTGAAATTAAACCATTCTCCTCCTCAACCTCAAAACTCTCAACCTTTGCCACTACCTGTTCATCAGTATAATGGAGAAGCTGAATGGCTTTGTTCGGACACTCTGAAGCACATATACCACACCCCTGGCACTGAGCGACCTCAATGTGTGCTGCCCTGTCAAGAATTCTTGGAACGTGATAGGGGCAAGTTCTCACACATGTAAGACAAGTTGCACACAGGTCATCATTTACAACTGCAACTGAACCGCCAACGCTTAATTCATTCTTTGACAAGATAGTGTTTGCCCTTGATGCAACAGCTTCAGCTTGTGCAATGCTTTCCTCAATAAACTTAGGATATTGTGAAATACCGCAAAGGAATATCCCTTCAGAAGCAAAATCAACAGGCCTGAGCTTCATATGCGCCTCAAGGAAAAAATTCTCTTTTGTCAAAGGAACTTTTAAAAGCGGTGCAAGTTTTTCGTTGTCAGGATGAGGAATTGTTGCCATGCTTAAAACCAAAATCTCAGAATTCAACTCAATCTCCTCCCTCATTACCGGATCAAACACCTTAACGCTAAACGCCGAATGCTTAACACTATCAACAACCGGTGGCTTCTCCTTCTCATACCTTATAAACAGAATTCCCTTTTCCCTTGCCTTGGTATAATAGCCCTCTTTAAACCCGTAAGTTCTTATATCGCGGTAAAGTATGGTAATTCTTGCATCAGGATTAATCTCTTTTATCTTTAAAGCATTCTTTATTGCTTCTGTGCAGCATACCCTGCTGCAATAGGGTCTCTCTTTATTCCTTGAACCAACGCACTGTATCATTACTATTTCTTTTGCATTCTTTATTTTATCATCACTGCTGTACAGTTTATTCTCAAGTTCTAACTGTGTAATTACTCTTTCATCTTTTCCGTATTCAAACTCGCTTCCCTTGTATTCCGCTCCTCCTGTTGCAACTACAACAACACCGCAATCAATATCTTTTTCTCCACCGTTGCCATAGGAATTAATTTTCGCTTTAAAATTCCCAATAAAGCCTGAAAAGGATTCAACCTGAGAGTTCAGGAAAATGCTGATGTTTTTATTGCCCTCTGCTTTTTTAATCAATTCGCCCAGAAACTTTTCCGGGTTTTCTCCCTCTACCGTATATTTAATATTCTTTAGATTTCCTCCAAGCTCTCCTTCCTTTTCTACAAGGGTAACCTTAAACCCCTGGTTTGCCAGACTCATTGATGTAACCATTCCCGAAACTCCGCCTCCTATAACAAGCGCCTCCTTTTTCAACTCAAGAGATAATTTATAGAGGGGATTTATAAACCTTGCACGGCTAACAGCCATTTTGGCAAGGGATTTAGCTTTTTTCAAAGCCTTATCAGTCTCATGCATATGGACCCATGCACACTGGTCCCTTATATTAGCCATTTCAAAAAGGAATGGATTTAAGCCTGCCTCTTTTAAAACCTCCTGAAAAAGAGGCTCATGGGTTCTTGGTGTACAGGAGGTCACTACAACCCTATTCAGGTTCTCTTCTTTAATCTTTTGCTTTATCCTCTCAATCGTATCTGCACCGCAGGTATAAAGGTTTTCTTCGGCATAGACTACAGACGGAAGTTTTTTAACATAGTCAACAACACTCGGAACATCTATTACTCCTCCAATATTTGTTCCGCAACGGCAGACAAAAACTCCTATCCTTGGCTCTTCTTTTGACACATCTGTTTCAGGAGGATATTCTTTTGCCTTTACTAAAGTATTTCTTTCTTCTGCTAAAAGCTCTATTGATTTGGATGCTGCACCTGAAGCCTGGATAACGGTTTCAGGAATATCCTTTGGTTCTAAAAAGGGTCCGCAGGCATAAATACCCTTGCGGTTCGTTTCAAGAGGCTGCCATTTGCTGCTGCCGCAAAAATTAAATTTATCAAGCTCAATCCCAAACTTATCAGACAGCTCCTTCACATCTTTTCTTGGAACAATTCCGCAGGAAAGGATTACCAAATCAAACTCTTTATTTAAAATCTTTCCTGTCTCCTCCTGGTACTGAACCCCAAGGTTTTTTGTTGCCGGAATCTCTTTGACTGATGAAGGCCTGCACCTTGTATAGATTACGCCGTTTTTTTCAGCCCTTTCACAGTAATCATCAAATCCCTTTCCATGAGCCCTGAGGTCAATAAAAAATATCTGGCATTCTACATCAGGAATATGTTCCTTAACAAGAATTGCCTGCTTGGTCGCATACATACAGCATACTGAAGAGCAGTAGTCCCTTTCAGAATCTCTTGAGCCTACGCACTGTATCCACGCAATCCTCTTTGGTTCCTGCTTATCAGAGGGTCTCACTATTTTACCCAGATAAGGACCGCTGGCACTCAAAATCCTCTCAAACTCAAGGCTTGATAAAACATTTGGGAAACGGTTGTGACCAAACTCACCCTTGAGGTCAGGGTCAAAAAGATCAAAGCCCGGAGCAAGAATTACTGACCCTACCTGCAGGTCAATGACCCTGTCAAAATCCTGCTCGTGGCTAATTGCCTTTGGCTCGCAGGCTGCTTCGCAAAGCCTGCAGTCAGAGCATATTGAGCAGTTTAAACACCTTAATGCCTCTTCAAGAGCCTGTTCTTCAGTGTAGGCTTTTTCAATTTCTTTGAAATTGCCTATCCTCTCATTCACAGAAAGCTGGAGTGGCTTGGCTCTTTCTTTTTTTGGAATCCTTTTTTCAAGGTCAGGCTCGCCTATAGTTTTCTCCATTGCCTGAGAAATCTCAATTCCTCTGAAAGTATTATGAATTGCCAGAGCTGCTTTTTTCCCATCAGCAATTGCTTCAATTGCTGATGCCGGACCGCGCACAGCATCACCACCGGCAAAAATTCCCTTAATGCCTGTTTCCTGTGTCAAAGGATTGACCTCAATGGTCCCCCTTCTGGATACATTTATTGCGCTGTTGCTATCAATAAATGAAAGGTCTGAAGCCTGCCCGATTGAAACAATGACTGTATCCGCTTCAATCAAAGATTCAGTTTCTGCAAAGAATGAGGGATTAAACCTTCTTTCCACATCAAATACTTCCTTGACTCTTAGTGTAACAAGCCCTTTAACCTTATTATTCTCAACCACAATTTCTTTTGGTCCAACTGAACAGAAAAATTTTATCCCCTCTTCCTCTCCCTCTTCTGTCTCCCACGGATGAGCCGGCATTTCATCTCTTGATTCAAGGCAGGCTAAAGAAACATCTTTTGCGCCAAGCCTCAATGCTGTCCTTGCAACATCCATTGCTACATTTCCACCGCCAATAACCAGTACCTTCCTGCCTATTCTGGCTTCTTTGCCAAGTCTCACATCTCTTAAAAAATCCACACCCCACAGGACACCCTCTGCATCATTGCCAGGAATATTCAGCCTTTGAGCCTTTTGCGTGCCAACTGCAAGAAATACAGCCTGGTAATCCTTCCGTAAGTCATCTAAAGTAAAATCTCTGCCAAGCATTGAGTTAAGTTTTATCTCAACCCCTGTCTTTTCTATATTTCCTATCTCCTCATCCAAAGATTTCTTTGGGACTCTGTACTCAGGTATTCCAACTGCAAGCATTCCTCCTCTTACAGGAAGGGTTTCAAATATTGTAACCCTATATCCCATTCCTCTTAAATAATAGGCGCATGAAAGACCAGCAGGTCCTGCTCCTATAACAGCAACCTTTTCCTTATATTTTATCTCTGATGCCTGGGAAGGGACAAAATCCTCTGAGCCGTAAACCTTATCAACTAAAAATCTCCTTAGGGATCTTATTGAGATAGGAGAGTCAACTTTGCTCCGCCTGCATTCTGATTCACATGGGTGGTGGCACATACGGCTGCAAACTCCTGGCAGGGGATTATCTCTCATTATCATCTCAAGGGCTTCCCTGTATTTTTTTTGAGCAATAAGGGCAATGTAGCCCTGAACGCTTATCCCTGCCGGACATGTAACTTTGCAGGCAGAAAATCCTTTTTTATCTATTACATAACCATTGGGCACTGCTTGGGGATAACTTTTGTACACTGCATTTCTGTTCCCTATCCCCATATCAAATTCACTTCCAACCTCAACAGGACAAACCTTTTTGCAGTCACCGCAAGCCGTACACTTGGCAAGGTCAACAAAACTCTGCCTTTGCCTCAAAGTTATTTTGAAGTTTCCGGCTTCTCCGTCTACTCTTACTATATCTGAACTTGGAAGTATTTCGATATTAAGATGCCTTCCTGCGCCTACGAGGCGAGGAGATATTGTGCACATGGCGCAGTCATTTGTAGGAAAGGTTTTGTCAAGCTGGGCCATTCTTCCGCCAATGAACGGGCTCTTTTCCACAAGGTAGACCTTAAATCCTGAATCTGCAAGGTCAATGGCTGCCTGCATTCCCCCAATGCCTCCGCCAAGCACCATTACAGCGCCGATTTTGTTATCTTTCTCAGCCATAGTCTTTCAATAGAGTATTGGATAAATTAAAATTTAAAAATCAAATATAAAAATTACTGATAGGCGGGACATTCCTGTCCCGCAATTTTTTTTATTTGATAAGGATTAAGTTTTTTCTTAATTCTTACTTACTACTTAATTCTTAATCCTGAATTCTCATTTTACATTTTGATTTTTGAATTTTGAACTTCCCCCAATGGGTCCAAGCTCAACAACCTTATCATTCATTCTCCTTACTAAATTAACAAATCTGTGTCCAGTATTTGAGGCTAAATTATAAATTTCCACCCGTTCCTTTTCAATTCCAATCTCTTCCAGAAGATTTTTTATGTAATCTATGCGCTTTTTTGCCCTGATGTTTCCGTGCAGATATTTGCAGTTGTCCTCATAGCAGGCAAGGACAAGCACACCATCAGCGCCTTTTTCAAATGCCTTCAGGATATGGTACACATCAACCTTCCCGCTGCAGGGCACCCTTATAATATTGATTCCTTCAGGATAAGGAATTTTCATCTTCCCTGCTAAATCCGCAGCTTCATAGGCTGAGTGATTACAGCAAAATGTTATGATTTTTGGATTAAAACTTTTTTTATCCATCAAAAAATCTTATCCATTATCAGTTTACTGAAAAAGTCTCTGTGACCGTCATTGCGAGGCAAAGCCGAAGCAATCTCCTTTTTAGCTATCAGACTTAATTGAGATTGCCACGCCCTTCGGGCTCGCAATGACAATGGAAAAACGTCTTAAAGTATTGCATGATTTTTTCACAATACAAATCCCTCAATCTCAGCTATTATTCCTTCATCAGTATAAGTTCTCAATGTTATTGCGCTGTTCGGGCATTCGCTCGCGCACACACCGCATGCCTGGCATGCAACTTCTGAAATTACTGCTGCCCGCGTATATGTTACTGCGCCGTGAGGGCAGACTCTCTGGCATGTCAGGCAGAGGGTGCATTTGTCTTTATCAATTGCCATTCTTTCCTTGTAACATTTTATTTTTCCCTTTAACAGTTCAAAAACCTTAATGCCTGCACTCTTTGCATCAGTTATTGCATCTGGAATTTCCTCTGTTCCGCGGCACGCGCCAGCAAAAAAGATTCCCTTTCTGTTTGATTCAACAGGGAAATAGTGAACATTGTTCCTCTGGAAAAATTTTAAAGAATCAAAATCAACACCTAAGACTTCCCTCAAATTTTCGCAATCTCCAGACGGAATAATCTCTTCTTCAAGCACCAGAACATCACAGGGGATTTTAATGATTGGGTTCAAAAACTCCTCAGATGCCTTCAAAGAAAGGTAGTAATCAAAAATAAGAGCAAAAAATTTATTATCTTTCAGCAAAAATTGCGGCGCTTTATTCTCAAATTTAAAAACAATAACCCCTTCATCTCTTACTCTTCTATAAAGATTCTCAAGCCCTTCTCCTGCAACAAAAGCATTTCTGCAGGCTATAAAGACTCTGTTTTTATACTGCTCTTTTAAAAGCAATGAGTTTTTAAAAACCGTTCCTGTTGAAACCTTTGAAAATCTTCCAGTCATCCCTGTAATAAAAAGAACGTTAATATCTTCACCTCTTCCAAAGATTTTCCGGGCTTTTTCTTTATCTTTTAAAATCTCCTCAAGTTCAAGCTGTGTGATTATTCTTTCATCAGGATTTAAATTGTATGCCTCCTGCGGAAAGTATGTCTGGAACCCTGTTGCAACCACAACTGAACCAAACTGCTTTTCCAGAATTCTGCCACCGGCTTTTATCCCTGCAATAAAATCCCCGCAGGAACCCTTTAAGCTTATGACTTCAGCGTTTGTTAAAATTTCAGCCTTTCCTTTAATTTCTTCTATCTTTTCTTCAATAAACCTCTCAGGAGAAATTTCTGACTGATAAAACCTGTTAAGTCTTTTTACATTGCCTCCAAGCTCTTTCTCTTTCTCAACAACTGTAACCTTAAAGCCTGATTTGCTCAGCTCAATTGCCGTCTGAATTCCTCCAATCCCTCCTCCGATTATAAGAACCTCTTCCTGCGGCAAAACCTCTGATTCATATACAGGCACTGCTTTTCTGATTCTCTTCAAAGCCCCTCTTAATAAATTTAATGCTTTATTGGTTGCTTCATCAATGTCATTTATTATCCACGCACACTGCTCTCTGATGTTGCAGACAGCAACCAGATTTCCATCTATCCCTGCCTCCACCATAAGCCTTCCCCTGAACAGCTCCTCATACAATTTGGGCGAACAACCTCCAATCAGCACCCTGTTAGCTTTTTTCTCTTTAACCTTTACGATTAGACCGCTTAAACAATCTTCAGAACAAAGAAGTTCAGATTCCATAACAAAGGAAAGATCCTCTTCTTTTCCAAGGGCTTCCATTATTTTTGAAAAACTGAGACTCTTATTTAAACTCCCTGCACAGTTGCAAAGGAATACTGCTATTCTAACTTTTTCAGACATCAACTCTGCTCCCAAAAGCAGGTCAGGAGACCTGCCTCTGCCCGGGTAGAATCGGGTCTCCTGACCCGATATATATAAAACCCCCGCTATTTGAAATTTAAAGCTCTAAATCCTAATATCTAAATTACCTGCCTGCCGGCAGGCAGGTAAACAAATTCAAATGACATAAATCAAAAACCGTTTTGAACATTTGGATTTTTGCATTTTACATTTATTAAAACATTCTCCGCAGCTGCTATTCCCTGAGCTATTGATGCAGGGATATTTTTTGGTCCCTGACAGGCTCCGGCTATAAAAACATTAGGTTTATCTGTGAGTGTAAAATCACACGGGTCGGATGTTTGAAAAAATCCGCTTTCCCCTGTTTTAAGACCAAAAATCTTTCCAATCTTTTTTATGCTTTCTGCAGGGGTAATACCTATTGACAGCACAACCAAATCAAATTCCTCCTGCCTGTCTTCTCCTTTTTCTATGTCCTCATAATTTATAACTATGGATTTATCCTCTCTTTCCCCGACATCGCCCGGCATTGCCCTGACAAAATTTATTTCCTTTAAGCATTTTTCATAAAATAAAGAGGCTTCCTTTGAGAGGTTCTGCAAATCCATGTAAAAAATTGAAACAGAAATTTCAGGACTCTCATTTTTTAAAACCTTTGCCATCCTCATTGCATAAAGGCAGCAGACCTGAGAGCAATAATCATTTCCAATATTTATATCCCTGCTTCCAACACATTGAATGAAAGCAACTTTTTTTGGTATGGCATTGTCAGACGGTCTTCTTATTCCGTCCTTGAATCTTAGCTGTTCTTCAAGGTTAATCCCTGTTATCACATTTTGAAAAACCCCATATCTGTACTGAATACGCTTTTTTGCATCAAAAGGAGAAAACCCGCAGGCAACAACAACAGAATCTGCGCCAACGCCGAATATTTCCTCCTTTTCACTATAATTAACTGCTTTTGCTGGACAGACCTTCTCGCACAAATTGCATTTTTCGCCTTTAAACCTGAGACATAAACCTTCATCTATGAAATAGGCTTTAGGAAGGGATTGCTGATGGACAATTCTTATAGCAGAACCATTAACAGGACAGACCTCCTTGCATAGTCCGCATGAAATACATTTCTCTAAGGAGACGTAGCGCGGAGTTTTTTTTATCTTTACATCAAATTTGCCCTCATTCTCAGAGGACTCAATTACTTCACATCCTGTTAAGATAATAATTCCATTCTGCATCTGCAAATCATTCATCTTAAGATTAACAATGCAGGCAGAACACTTGTTGCAGACCCCTGAAGCCTTGCAGCCATATCTTATTGCAAAGCCTCCGAGAGAATGTTCTTTCTCAACAAGATTTACCTCTGCGCCTGCTTTTGCAAGCTCGATTGCACATGCCACACCTGCAATTCCGCCACCGATTACTAAAACCTTTTTATCTATAGCTTTTATAACCATATGATTTTTGCTCTAAGATTTAAAAGTTCAAATGCCAAAATCCAAATATCAAATGAATGTCAAATTTCAAAACCAAAAACATTTAAATATTTGGACTTTGAATTTCATTTGAACTTTGAGCTTTGACATTCGACAGTTTTATATCTTCTCCAGGAGTCCTTTGGTTTTGACAACATTGAGATGGAGCCCGAGTTCTTTGCTGTCAATTCCCATGGCAAGCCCTAAGAGTTGAGGATAAAAGAGAACGGGTATTTCATATTTTGTCTGGAACTGCTCCTCTATTGACCGCTGGTTCCCATCATACATAACATTGCAGAAAGGACAGACAAGGCAAATTGCATCTGCCCCTGATTCCTTCATCCTATCCAGCTTTTCCTTTGAAAGAGAAAGAGATACCTTTTCCGCTATGGCAAGTATCCCGCCTCCACAGCACAGCATTCCATTCTGATGAGATACATAATTTGCCCCTGTAATCTTTATAAGCTCCTCAAGGGTCTGAGGGATTTCCGGGTCATCAAATTTATCATAAATTTTGGATGGCCTTACATAATGGCATCCATAATGGGCGGTAATTGATAGGTTTTTTAATTCCCTTGTTACTGTCCTTTTTATCTTCTCAATTCCTATGTCCTCATAGAGAATTCTCCCTAAATGCTTAACTTTAACTTTGCCATTATACTCTCTGTTTATCTCCTTAAGTTTTCTATTAACCTCCTCTCGTAACTCCTCGTTTTCATTAAGCTCCCTGCTCATTTCTGTAAGGTTCTCTGTACAGGCACTGCAGATTGAACATATTGTCTCAATGCCTCTCTCTTCTGCAAGGCTCAAATTTCTTGCGGCAAGAAGCAGTGCTGTCTCCTTGCTAACAGCCTTCAGGGGAAAACCGCAGCAGGAAAATTCTCCAATATCAATAAACTTAATCCCGAGTTTCTCTCCTATTTTTCTTGTTGATATCTCATACTGCCTTGCCCTTGCAGGAATCGTGCAGCCCAAAAATAAAGCTAACTCCATAATACGTTCTCCAGTTTAAATCAAAATCCTAAATTCTAATATCTAAATCCTAAACAATATCAAAATTCGAAATTTCAATTTTCAAAATTGTTTTGAATTCTTGATTTTTGTCATTTGAATTTGTTTACCCCGCTTAGAAATTTTAATTTCTAACGGGGTTTAGAATTTAGGATTTAGAATTTTCATTTTTTTATATACCTATCTAAACCTGACATCTCAAAAATCTTACTTACATCCTCAAGCTTTGTTGGAAGAAAAGGTAATCCTGCTTTTTCTCTTTTCTTGTTATCAAAATCCTCAAGCACATACACCCTTCCGCTCGCTTTTACAAAATTTGCAATCTGAACATATGAAGGGTGGATATAGCCTGCCTCTGTGGCAAGATTCTTGATTACCGCCATTAAATCAGAAATAAGCACATCCTGTGGGCAGCGCTCCTGACAATTATAGCAGGCTGTGCACAGCCACACAAAATCGCTTTTAAAAACCCTCTCCTTCATTCCAAGAATTGCCATCCTGATAATCTGCCTCGGATTAAACTTCTCGTCAATTTTTCTCACAGGACAGCTTGCAGTGCAGGTGCCGCAGGAAAAGCAGTTTTTTATCTTCTCCCCTCCATGCCTTTTTGCAATTTCATATTTAAAATTACTGTCCAGTTCGTCAATATTTATTTCCATACTGTTTTCCTCGTAAAAATTGATTAATTTTGCACTTCTTATCCTTTATAAAATAATAAAAAAAACTGCAAGCAAGAAGAAAAAGGGGACGGTTCTCTTTTTTCCATCACAAAGATAATATATCAAAAAAGAGAACCGTCCCCTTTTTCTTGACATTTAATCCTTATTTGATATTGAGTCTTTTCAATTTAAATTTTTATTTGACTCACTATGACACAAAAGAAAAGAACTGCTATTGACACAACTACGGGCAGCATCTCCCGCGTATTGCTGAGCCTTGCTGTTCCATTTATCCTTGCCATGCTCGTGGAAACCCTTTTCAACATTACCAACATGCTTTTTGTGAGCAGGCTCGGCTCAGAGGCAATTGCCGCTGTATCTTTTTGCGGCATAATGCTCATGCTCACAGCAGTTGCTGTTGAAGGGATGTCAGGTGCAGCCGTTGCGCTTATTGCAAGAAGAGTTGGCGAAAAGGACCTTACAGGTGCCGGAATAGTTTCAGTACAGATATATTTGGTCGGTATAATTTTTTCAATTGCCCTCGGGATTCTTGGATACATTTATGCAGAACCACTGATGAGGCTTATTGGTGCCAATGATTCAATTGTTAATAATGGAATCGGCTATGCCAAGGTCTACTTTCTTGGAATGACCTCAGTGTTTTTCCTTTTCATAACGCAGGCTATTCTAAGAGGTGCAGGAGAGCCTGTAATACCTGTTGTTATTCTGGCTATTTCTGCCCTATCTAATATCGCACTCGATTTCTTGCTGATATTCGGAATAGGCCCCTTCCCAAAGCTCGGAGTAACCGGTGCTGCTGTTGCAACAATAATTGCAAGAGCTATTGGTTCAATCATTGGACTGTTTTACCTTTTCTCAGGCTATTCTCTTATCAGAGTTCGCCTCTCTGATTTCCGCATAGATTTTCCAATAATTAAAAATGTTCTTAGGATTGCTTTCCCGTCAATGGGAAGAATGAGCCTACACAGCCTTTCAAGAATTGCACTTATGAAAATTGTCACTCTCTTTGGCACCTCGGCAGTAGCAGCTTACGGTATCGGGCTTCGCCTTGATATGCTGGTATTCCTTCCCGGGTTAGGTTTTGCAAGCGCAGTTTCCACAATGGTCGGGCAGAATCTCGGAGCAAATAACCATGAAAGGGCTGAAAAAAGCGCAAGCATTGCCCTGTGGTACAATGTAATTATCATGTCTTTTCTTGGATTCATCTTCTTCTTTATGGCTAAGGAGATAATTGGAATCTTTGATAAGAGCAATGAAGTGCTTCGCATGGGAGAAATCTATCTCAAGGTAGTGGCACCAACCTACTTTCTCCTTGGGGTAAGGCTTGTTATTGGGGGTGCGCTCAGGGGTGCCGGCGACAATTTTGGACCAATGATGATCTCGCTGATAACCCTATTTGTTATTCAGATACCCCTTGCCTATTATCTCTCAAAATGGGCTTTTTTAAATACCACCGGAATCTGGCTTTCAATTGCAGCTGTTAATTTTTTTGAAGCTGCCTTTCTGATTTTATGGTTTAAGAGGGGTGGCTGGAAGAAAAAAAGATTTTAATCAATTAATGCATGCTAAATATAATAAGAGGGACATCGTTTACATATGAACGATAGACTTCTTTTTCTTTTACAAGATAAATAAAACCTGAATTCTCACCAAATATTCTGTGTCCTGCACTAAACTTCAATTTTCCCGTAAGCTCATATTCTTTAATAGGTTCTTTTTTTTCAAAGTAACAACTTACTATGTAAGATATATTATTCTTCGTAACGTACTCAGAAAATTTCCCTGAGCTTAAATATTCCTGATATTCATAATTATTTATTACACCATCAAGATTAACAACCCTTCTCTGACTAAAAAAACTGAAGATTCCAGAATCTCTCATGCCAAAGATGGCATTTTTTTCCATATTATCTCTTGCCCATATAGCTGCTTTATAGCTATTTGCACCAAATTTCCAACCTTGTTTAAATTTTAAATTCTTATTCACAACAAATAAAACCATAAAGATGAGAATTACAAAAGATATCCCTCGTAAAATTCTATTTTTTTCATTGTATGTGATGAATAAGTTAAACAAAAAAGGCAGTCCAAACAAGATTACTATAAAATGAATCGAGAAATGCCAGTAACCTTTTGTTTTATCAAAAAGCAAAGTATAAACTATATGGGAAATAGCTCCTGTCCCTAACCATACCATTACTTCAATAAAGCGAAAATACTTTGTAAATTTATTTGATAACCTTACGTTTTCTTTCATATAAATATATAAAAATATATAAAATAAAG
>MGDH01000024.1:30079-42150 GCA_001790855.1 Candidatus Schekmanbacteria bacterium RIFCSPLOWO2_02_FULL_38_14
TGGATTTAAAACTTATATCTGTCGTAACATAGCCACTTATAGGCATTAAATGGCCAAAACTCAGATAATTCCAAGTGAAATAAGGTAATGTTATTAAAATTGCCACAATATTTGTATAAGCCACTTGGTAAAAAAACAATTTGGAGTTTGACAAAGAGTTATCACTTATAAACAATTTGAGAATCATTAAAAAACAAAAAGAAATTATTAAAAAAATTGCATCAAGGCGGGCAAGCATCAGAATCCCAAATAACATTCCTAAAAAAAGACTCTTTTCCCTCCCTTCTTCGAATAATCTAAATGTTAAAATTAAATAAATGGTTAAGGTTGTAAAAAATATCTGTATTCCTGATTCAAGCCCATTTAGCATTAACCTAGAATATAAAGGATAAATAAAAATGATAATTGCAAATAATCCAGCTCGCCACTCTAACCAATTCGAAATTATTCTATAAATTAAAAACAAACAAAATAAATAAATAATGGACTGAATAACCACAATGATTTTTAAATAGCTCATTAAATTGTAGAGACTGAATTTAAAAATCGGAATAAGCATTAAAAGCCAGAGAGGATGAAACCCATTAGTTTTATTTAATGTATCAATAGAACAGTTCCCTGTATTGGCAATATTTTGAGCTACCTTAAAATAATAAAACGAATCATCTTCAAAATAGATTTTAGGATCTATATTCCCGTTAGCAAGTAAATCAAGATTATTAATTATAGATGCGCATATTATACCAATGAAAAAAAGTATGCCCAAACAAATAAGGCATTTAATCATTTTAGTAAAGCTATTCTCTATCTGCATAACTCTTTTCTCATTAAAGGTGAAAAAATAAAGCTAAAAGTTAAATTTAATATAATACAGTTTTGTTTTAGAGGAGTTTTAAACTCTTTGTCAAGAAATCTCAAAAATTTCAAGTAATCAATAAATTCCACATTGGTTAGAAATGACTCTGGTCATCTTTAAAATAGAGAAATCGTAGCCTTCTATCCCCCTTTTCATACTAATTTATGACCGATTATAACCTTAAAAAATGTTTAGCTTTCTAGTAGAAAAACCAATTAAAATCTTTGACATTTTCCCTTTTCCGATTTATTTTATTAATATATTTTTTATTCTTGGCTTGTTTGGTTAGGTAGGGTTTGCATTTGATAGGTGAAGGATAGGAAAATGTTCTGCACTCATTTCTTAAGGCTTCTGAGCTTTAAGCTCTTTGCTCTGTTAATGCTCCTTCTCATTATTCTTTTTTCCTTCTACATGTATATCAACCTAAAACTCCATACCTCCCACCTCATGGCAAATGTTATTGCAAGCGCCAACAGAACCAGCGATTTGATAAAAAAATCTACAAGATACAGTATGTTGAAAAATCAAAAAGAGGATGTTGACCAGATAATTACAACCCTCGGTAATCTTCAGGGCGTTGACGGGATAAGGATATACAACAAGAAGGGGCTGATAATGTTCTCAGGCCGCAAAGAAGAAACAGGAGAAGCAGTGGATATGAAGGCTGAAGCGTGTTATGTGTGCCATAGCGAAAAGATTCCGAAAAAAACACTTCCTTCAATAAATCGTACAAGAATATTCTATTCTCAAAAGGGTTACCGGGTTCTTGGATTAATTAACCCGATTGACAATGAGCCTGACTGTTCAAATGCATCGTGCCATGCGCATCCGGCATCAATTAAAGTCTTGGGGGTTCTTGATGTTAAGATGTCTCTTGCTCAGGTGGACAGGAATATAAGAGAAAGTGAAAACAAAATGATTTTCTTTGCTGTCCTTTTTATTCTTACAGTAGGTATTGTATCAGGTGTTTTTATCTGGTTTATGGTTCATAATCCTGTAAAGAAGCTTACTATTGGAACCCAGGAGATTTCAAAGGGGAATCTTGATTACCAGATTGATGTTAAATCAAAGGATGAAATAGGGCAACTTGCAAAGTCCTTCGCCTATATGATGCAGGAGCTTAAAAAAGCCTATGAAGAGATTACTAACTGGTCAAAAACTCTTGAAAAAAGGGTTAAAGAAAAGAGTGAAGAACTTGAGAGAACGCAGGCTCATATTGTGCGGGTTGAGAAGATGGCTTCCCTTGGCAAACTCTCTGCCACTGTAGCCCATGAGATAAATAATCCTCTTGGCGGAATTTTAACCTATACAAAACTTTTGATTAAAAAACTGGAAAAACTCAATATTCAGGGGTATGATGAATCCATAATAAAATTTTTGAAAATAATTGAAAACGAATCCAAGCGCTGCGGGAGAATCGTCAAAGACCTCCTTGTTTTTGCCAAGTCCTCGTCAGTAAATTTTCAGCAGGAAAATTTAAAAAATGTTGTTGAAAAAAGCCTTCTTCTTGTTAATCATCACTTGGAAATTAAAAATGTAAAAGTTGAAAAAATCATGCCAGATGCTGATTTAACCATTGTCTGTGACACAAACCAGATTCAGCAGGCTTTGATTGCTTTATTTATTAATTCTGTTGAAGCCATGCCAAATGGAGGAACACTCAGAATTGAACTTATTCCAGAAACAGGAAAGAATTTAATCCAGATTAAAATTTCTGACACTGGTGTTGGAATCAAGGAAGATATTATTCCGAATATTTTCGAGCCTTTCTTTACAACAAAAAAAGATGGCTCAGGTTTAGGACTGGGTCTTTCAGTAGGTTATGGTATAATCAAAAAGCATGAGGGAGATATTGCGGTTGACTCTAAAATTAATGAGGGAACAACCTTTACTATAATACTTCCGACAGATTTACCTAAGGGAGAACAAAAGGTTGTTGAATAAGTAGCATAAAATTGGTGGATATATGAAATATTAAATTCTAAATTCAAAATCCTAAATTCTAAATAATTTCTAAATCCAAATGTTCAAAACTGTTTTGAATTTAGGTCATTAGAGTTTTGGATTTGTTTAGAATTTAGAAATTAGGATTTAGGATTTCATATTTATAAGAAAGAGGTAAACGTGATGAAAAAAAATATTGGAATTTTAATTGTTGATGATGAGCTCTCTGTGAGAGATTCGCTGTACAACTGGTTTAAAGAGGATGGCTACAGGGTTGATACAGCAGAGAATGGTATTGAGGCATTAAAAAAACTGCAGGAAAAAGAATGGGACATAATCCTTCTTGATATCAAAATGCCCGGCATGGACGGCATTGAGCTTCAGGGGAGAATAAATGAAATAGACAAGAGCATTACAATTATTATTATGACCGCCTATGCCTCTGTTGAAACAGCCATCCAGTCTCTCAAGGCAGGAGCCTTTGACTATGTAACAAAACCGATTGACCCGGATGATCTCAGTCACCTTATCAAAAATGCAATAAAGCAGAGAGAACTCATAGTAGAAAATATCCAGCTTCGAAACAAAATCGAAGAGCTCTCGCATCTGGATGAAATAATTGGTGACAGTTCCCAGATGAAAAAGGTATTTGAGCTTGTTGAAATGGTAGCAAAAACTGATGCTACTGTAATGATCCGCGGCGAAAGCGGAACCGGAAAGGAACTGATTGCCAGAGCAATCCACAGCAACAGCTCAAGGCGCTATTTTCCCATTATCCCGATAAATTGCGCATCATTCCCTGAAACCCTGCTTGAAAGCGAGCTTTTCGGTCATGAAAAAGGGGCATTCACCGGAGCGCAGTACAGGAGAAAAGGGAAACTTGAGCTTGCCCACGGAGGGACTATTTTCCTTGATGAAATCGGGAACATCAGTATGAAAACCCAGGTAGACCTTCTAAGGGTTATTGAGGCAAAACAGTTCACAAGGCTTGGAGGAAACGAGATAATAAACGTTGATTTCAGAATAGTTACTGCTACAAACAAAGACCTTGAACAGGCAATAAAAGATGGTTCTTTCCGTGAAGACCTCTATTACAGGCTTAATGTCTTCTCCATCTTACTTCCGCCATTGAGGGAAAGGCTGTCTGACATTCCGCTTCTTGTTCAGCACTTTATCAAAAAATTCTCTGCCTCAATGAATAAAAATATCGAAGGGATTTCTCAGGAAGCAGTTGATATGCTTTTAAGGTATAACTGGCCGGGCAATGTGCGGGAGCTTGAAAATGCCATAGAGAGAGCAATAGTTCTCAGCAAAGGTCCGCTGATAAACTCCGCACACCTGCCGTTTCAGCTATCAAAGGATGGAAATAGCGCAGGAAGCGATTCCCTGGAAGATATTGAAAAAGTTCATATCTTCAAAGTTCTTAACAAGGCTGAATGGAACATAACCCATGCCGCAGAGATATTAAAAATCGATAGGGTTACTCTCTATAACAAAATAAAAAAATATGATTTGAGCAGAGATAACTCTTAGGAACAAAAGTAGAAAAATGCCCTTTATCCATATAGTTCCATTTCAGCTTCTTTTATCTATAGATTTCGAACCGCTTAAAGAAATTATTTTAAAAACCTTTAATATCCAGCCCACAATATCAAACCAGAAAATAGATATTTCTGATACCTATGACATTAAAAGAAACCAGTATCATTCTTCAAAAATCTTAATTAAACTCAATGAGGCAAAATCTGAAGGCGCTGTAAAAATTCTTGGCATAACTGAGCTTGACCTCTTTATCCCAATTCTCACATTTGTATTCGGAGAAGCACAACTCAACGGGACTGCTTCTGTCATTTCTCTTTTCAGGCTTAAGAATCAGTTTTATGGTTTGCCTGAAGATAATAAATTACTCTCTGAAAGAATGGGAAAAGAAGCAATCCACGAGCTGGGACATAACTTTGGGCTTTTTCACTGCGACAATTACAGGTGTGTGATGAAATCCTCAACCTACGTTGAAGATGTTGATATAAAATCGATTGACCTCTGCCATTTATGCAAGGAGCTTCTTCTGAAGTCTTTAAAAAACTTATAATTACTCAGTTCTAATAAGGTTAGAACCTATTTTTGTGTAACCTTGAAACAGGCTCTAACCTCATCCAGCCAGAGGGGGATATAAGGATTTGAAATCTGTGGAATCATTAACAATGCAGCTTTGTGAATGTGGTTAAAAATATATCAAAGAATCTTTTATGACCAATAACTTCCATTAACCCTTCTGTAGTTTTTTCTCTCTCCAATATAGACCTTCCATGTATCCTTATCTGCTTTAGAAGTTCCCTGATAACAAGCTGTTCTAATATAAAAGAATGTTTTTTAAATCTAATAATAGCATCTTCGCTTGAAAATAGGGATTCTGCCTCTTTCTCAAAATCCAGTGGCTTAAGCCTTAAAAGCCAGCCCCTGCCATAGGGGTCAGCAATCGGTAGTTCCGGATTCTCAAAAACCTCCTGATTCAAGGAGATGATATATCCGCTTAGCGGAGAGACAACTGGAACTGTCCCGAATTCTCCGGCTATCCAGCAGCACGGGTGTTCTTGGAGAATCAGGGTTGATTCAGGTGGAAGGATGATATGTTTTATTTTTGTTATAAATTTACAAAGAAAATCATCAATCCCTATTTTCACATGTCCATTATTTTGTTTAACCCATGTATGGCCCTCATAATAAAGAAAATCTTTCTCAATTTTAAAATCAAAAAGACCCTTTAAAAATCTTTCTGCTAGAGTTTTTTCTATCCCGAATTCATCCAAGTTATTAACAGGAGAGCGTAGCTTTACAGTCTTAATTCTATCCTCATGATTCTTGATTGCATCTCCTATGGTCTGAAAGTTCCTCTCTCCTAAAAAAGATTCATTAAATGAGCAGAAATCGCAATTATATTCCTGGTCGCAGAGTTTATATGCTACAAGCCCTGCAGTCATCCAGACACATTTTAATTCACCCTCTGGAATGAGTCTGCTTGTGGAATGATTTTTTGTTTCCTCTTTTTCGTAATTTGTATTTTTCATAACTTCCATCCAGAAATTTCATTTTCTCGTCATTGCGAGCGTAGCGAAGCAATCTCAAATCCCCCTATATCCCCCTTTTCTAAAGGGGGAGAAAAGGGAGATCGCTTTGGCTGGCTTCGTCAACCTCGCCTGACTCATTTTGATCACACCTTTCTATCTGAATCAATCCTATCATAGGAAGATTCTATTGCTAAAGCTGCTTCTCCGGGTAAAGCCTCATAGCTATATTCCCTCTCCTTCTCAACTGCCTCCTTCTCTTTTGCTGCTTCAAAGATTGGCAGATATTTTACTGCCACACCAAAGACAATAAAACCTATGCCAACAATAAAGGCTGTTACAGCCATTTCCATCCATGTCGGGAAATACTCAACTCCTGAAGATGCTGCCATACCAGTAATACTGACATTTAACCTGTTCATAACAAAGCCAATTACAACCATTAAGGCAGATATGAAAAGACCTTTTTTATTGACCCTTACCTGCGGAATTGTGAGCAGGATAAAGGGTATAACAACACCAACTAAAATCTCTGCTATAAAGAGAGGTCCTTCAATTCCTGAATTAAATACCAGACCAATTGCGTCTCTGTGGAAAAGGTCCAGCATTCTAAGCGCAAAATAAGCCCCTAATATAACCACAATCACCCTGCTAAGCCCTTCCAAAAGGTCAATTTCAAGCTCTTTTTTGAAAAATCGGTAGCTTAAGAATGACTCAAAGATAACCATTGCCAGTCCTGCCCCGATTGCAGAGACAAAGAAAAAGAGCGGCAGAAGCGGAGAATACCAGAGCCCGTTCAATTTCTCAGGAACAATAAGAAACAAAGTCCCGAGAGATGACTGGTGCAGAGTTGAAAGGAGGAACCCTGCAAGAACCAGAGGTATTGAAATTGACTTCAGTATTTTCAGCGGCTTCTCCATGTTGAATTTCTCTAAAATAACCGGGATAAATTCCAGCGCAAGAACAGCAGAATAGAGCATAACGCACCAGGCGACCTCAAACATTACCGAGTGCGGATTCCACATGACAATCGGATGCCAGATTCTGTATGGCCTTCCCAAGTCATAAAGCAGGGCTGTTGATACAAGGATGTACCCCAAAAATGCAGTGAGTATGGTTGACCTTATTATAGGTTTATATTTTTTGATATTAAAAATATAAACTGCTGCTGTGATGGTAAATCCTCCTGCTGCAAGCCCTACACCGCAAAGGACATCAAATCCTATCCAAAGACCCCATGGAAAGCTATCGCTTAAGGCGGTTGATGCCCCAAGACCTTTTATGAACCTATAACCTGTTGCATAGACCCCAAGAACCATAATGACAGCCAAAACAACTCTCCAGAAAGTTATTTTAGGCAATTCTATCTTCCTCATTGTAACCAACCTCCTTCCTCTGTTAATTCCCTTTATTCTTTTCCTTCAGCCTCTTTTCCCTCTCCAAAGCCTCTTGAACTCTCACCTCGTTCCTCCTGTTTGTTATCCACCATATTCCACCCATAACAACCCCGCCCATAATCACTATATCCGGAATCATTGATAACACATTCCATGTTAACATTGGCATAGGATGCTTTGCCAAATCTGTCCTGAAACCCAGACTGCTGAAGGGAGCACTTGCAAGAAAGATAACTGAAGTTCCTCCTACTTCCTCTTCTCCATATATATGGTTCACATATTTTTTGGGCTCTCCTCTGATTCTTGATTTAGCTTCGTTAAGAAGATAATCTCTTTCACCAAACTCTGTTGCACCTGTAGGGCATGCATCAGTACACGCTGTCTGCTCGCCACGTGCAACTTTTTCTGCGCAGAAAATGCATTTTCTTATTCTCGGCAAAGGGTTTTCCCACTCATATTTTGGTATGCTGAAGGGACACGCCACCATGCAGTATCTGCATCCAATGCACTTCTCCTCATCATATACAACAGGTCCTGCCTCTGTTTTATGCAAGGCTCCAACAGGGCATACTGACGCACAGGAGGGATTGCTGCAGTGCATACAGAGCTTTCTCACAAATATACCATTAACCTCCTTAATTGTTGTATATGTCTTTGAGGAAAGCCTGTATTCATCTCCCTGAGGAAGTTTATTTATCTTCTTACAGGCTTCAACACACGCCATACATCCTATACACAGAGTTGTATCTACCAACATTGCCTTCATTTTCTTCACCTCCTTCTAACCTTACCGCAACCTGTCATTCCGCTCTTGACACGGAATCCAGTAAACTATCTTCCTCTCTTTCTTAAAAAGTTCTTCTCGAAAAATTCCCACTGCTCATCGCCAAGAAATTCAAGAAGTCCGTCAACAATCTCACCACCGTCCTGAATGGTCGCATATCCGGGAACCATCTGTAAGCCTTTCCCAAGCATGACCTCCTTAAACCTTACGATTTCTTCCTTGAGCCACAGAGCAGCGTCTTTAGCTACTTTAAGGGCTTTGATATTCTCGCTTAAATTATTTGGCTTAATTGCGCATACCCAGCCATCAATATAAGGATCCCTTTTTATAACCCTTGGTGTTTCAAGTAACATATGATTTACACTGCCGATGACACCATCTACCGGAGAGTAAAAATTTGCCTTTCTATTTCCCTGCTTAATTGTAAATATCCTTCCCCCCTGTTTAACCTCTTTCCCGATAGGAGGAAGTTCAATTTCATCAAATCTTCCAATGCTTCTCTGGGCAAAATCGTCCATCCCAACCTTTACATATCCTGACAAAAGGAGATTTGCCCATGTGTGCCCTTTGTGGAAAAAGATTCCCATTGGAATGCGGTAATCAGACTCTCTAAAGCTCCTGACAGGTTTTCGCTCTGCTTTCCTTGCCTCTCCGGCTGCTTGAGTTTCTGTTCTGGAACGAAAAACAGCAACCCTTCCCTCTCTCCTTGCCTCAACTGTCTGCACAGCCAAGTCAATCAGTATAAAACAGATAATGGTTGTTACTACGAGTATTACTACCATTTTAATCCCCTCCTTTCTTTTTGCGTTAAAGTTTTCAACTGAACCCTCCTTTTCAGGCAGGTCAGGAGACCTGCCTCTATCCGGGTAGAGTTGGGTCTCCTGACCCAACCTTCCCAACTATCCTAAACTGCAAATAGCGTGCCAGAACTAAAAAATATGAATGGATTTAAAGGTATGAGATTAATTTGCTTGGATATTCAGGGGCTTAGAGAGAAAAATAAAATCAGGCTCAAAAAAGAAATTAGTTTTTCAACAATATGAATTGTTGAAAAAATTTACATGAAAATTTTCAAAAAATTAAAAACCAATGGAATCATCTTGTTTTTTAAAAAGATTTTCCCTGTTGAATTCCTCAACAGAAGCTGTTGTGATTCTCAACAAAACGCTGGCATAAATGAAGTCAGAGTAATACACTTATACGACGATATGGTATCAAAAGCAGAAATCCTTCTTTTTGCTATTTACCATTCAATATTCTCGGTTAGCCTGTAAAGACCAGTTTCTACATTTTGCAGGGACAGGATTTATCACTGTCCATCCAAATTTCTGGGCAGGCGAGACCTGCCTACCGCAGGCAGGAGCCTGTCCTACTATTCACTGACCACTATTCACTAACTAACAATTAATCTGGGGTTAAGAACTTTTAGTAGCTTTTCCTGCCCGAAAGTTTTTCTACCTTTATTCTGAATGTCATGGATTTGTCAGGGGTTTTTGCAGATTTTTCAACCTGAGCCTCAAGAACCTCCTGGGGCACTTTATATTTTTCAGCAGCAAGTTTCATGCCAATTAATATTCCTTCGCGGTCTTTTACCTGCTCAATCCTCCCCTCTGCAAAAACAGAAGACCATCCATCATCAGTTGCTTTAAAGACAGTGAAGGCTGCATTGGGGTTTTTCTTCATGCACTCAAATTTCCTTCCCTGTGGAAGCAAGCCAAGCCATATATCCTTCCCGTTAAAGCAATACCAGCAGACAACCCCGTAGGGTCTATCGCTATCCACAAGCATGAGAGTCCCTTCATATAGTTCGTTTAAAAGGGTTTCTATCTCCTTTTCTGTCATCTGTTTTGCCATCTCTTAATTCTCCGTATTAAATTTCAAATCACAAAATCCAAATCCCAAACAAATTCAAAACTGTTTAGAACATTTGAATTTTGTATTTTGGCAGACTGTTGAAAAGCTCGGTTTACTGTCATTGCGAGCAAAGCGAAGCAATCTCAGTTTTATGTAAATCAATTGGCTAGAGATTGCCACATCGCTGTCGCTCCTCGCAATGACGCTCGTTATCCCCTTTTTCAACAGCCTCTTGGAATTTGTTATTTGAGTTTTATTATTTTAACTCACCAGTCTCTGCCCTGCCTTGTATGCCATCTCAAGCCCCTCTTTATCCTTTGCAATCTCTCCCTTTTCATGGCAACCCCAACCATAAATTGCCTCTTTAACATCAATCCCGTACCACATTAATAAATCGCCGTGGTTTTCAATTGTTCTCTCAAAAGCAGGGTATGGCGCACCCCATGTTACAACAAGAGCTGCCCTTTTCTTTTCCTCATCCTCCCACTTCCATGGCATCCTTCCCATTTCTACTCCGTAAAAGCGGTCAAAAAAATTGCAAAGCGCTGCATTCTCTCTTCCTGTGTATATGGGAAAGCCAATTACATAAATATCAGCATCAATAAATTTCTTGTAAAGGCCATTTGTCAAATCATCTTTTATTACGCAGAAATTCGGAAGCTTCTTTTCCTGCCTGCAGGCTTCACAACCTGTGCAAAATTCAATATTCATTCTCGCAATATCAAATTTCTCTACATTAGCGCCTTTATCCCTCGCTCCTCGTAAAATCTCGCTTAACAGAACATCAGTATTCCCCTTCTCTCTTGGGCTTGACTGGATTCCTATTACTTTTAGCTCTTCAGTTTTTTTCTTTAGATTTTCTTCCTGTTTTGAACAGCTCCAGCTTCCAACTTTTGGGGAACCCCCATATCCAAGATTCCTTCTGCTTGCAAATCCTTCCTTTAGCAATCCCTTTTCAGCAAGGTTTCCAAAAATCCTCCATCTGTTATTTTCAAATGGCCAAAGCTTCATAGCTTCCATTATCAAATCTTCAGATACAATGTTTTTCCCTTTTGATGCTGCCACAATCTGGCATATTTCCCTGACACGCTTATCCCACAAGTTTCTTGTGATTGTGGGCCAAGTTTCAAGCAAATTAGATAAAAATTTTTCTGCTTTAGGAGTGAAAAGAATACCTTTTTCTTTTTCCATTATATCACCTTTGATTTCTTAAGTTTTTTTATCTTATCCTCAGGATATTTTAAAATGCCCGACAGAATCTCCTCATTATGCTGTCCAAGGGTTGGCGGCGGAGCAAATGTCTCTTTCGGTGTATCATAAATTTTTATTGGATTCCCCAAAAGTTTTACCTTGCCGCATACAGGGTGGTCAACTGTAATTATCATCTCCCTTGCCTTAATCTGCGGTTCCTCAAGAGCCTCAGCAATATTGTTAACAGGCGCACCGGGAATTCCTATCTCATAAAATTTTTTAACCAGTTCCCTGCCGCTTTTCTTCAGAAATGCAGCCTCCAAAATCGGCTCAAGCTCTTTTCTGTTCTCTGCCCTTTTCCTGTTGATTTCAAACCTCGCATCCTTTGCTATCCCAGGAATTCCGAGCAGATCGCACAGTTTCAGCCAGAAATCCTCGCCAAGAATCGCAACAACAATCTTTATATCACTTGTCTGGTACATCCTGTAAGGAACAATGTTTGGATGTCCTGTCCCCTCAGGTTTTTTATCCCTCCTGCCCTCTAAAAGATAGGGTGCTGAGTGATAAGTTAGAAGCGCGAGCTGTGTATCAAAAAGACCTATGTCAATTTTCTTCCCCTTCCCCTCTTTTTCTCTTGCATAGAGTGCGCCAAGAATTCCAACAGCGCCAAAAAACGAGCCTCCTAAATCACCCATTGGAACACCCATCTTCACTATTGGTCCTTCAGGCTCTCCTGTAAGGTCTATCTCGCCGCTTATTGCCTGCATTGTCAGGTCGTAGCCCGGAACATTCCTGTAAGGACCATTCTCGCCAAAGGCGGTTATTGCGCAGTAAATTATTTTTGGGTTTATCTGCTTCAGTTTCTCATATCCAATGCCAAGCTTGTCAGCAACTCCGTAGCGGAAGTTCTCAAGGACAATATCAGAGGTTTTTACCAGTTCATAAAAGATCTCCTTGCCCTCCTTTTTCTTAAGGTCAACAAC
>MGDH01000024.1:42164-80944 GCA_001790855.1 Candidatus Schekmanbacteria bacterium RIFCSPLOWO2_02_FULL_38_14
TCCTGTTCAGGGTCATGAAATACCCGCTTTCTCCCTTGCAAAATGGCGGTCCCAGAGACCTTGAGGGGTCGCCTCCGCCCGGAGTCTCTATCTTAATGACCTCAGCCCCTAAATCTCCGAGCATCATTGAGCAGAAAGGTCCTGCTATTACCCTTGTCAGGTCAAGAACCCTTATTCCCTTAAGTATTGAACTCATTTTTACCTCTTGCAAATTCCATTAAGCGCAAATTCAGAAAAGACCTCTGCTATCTGGTCTGTTGTCATTCTTCCGTCCTTCTTGTACCACTTGTAGATCCAGTGACACATGCCAATGATTGCCTGCGCCGTTATTTTTAAATCCATATCTTTTCTGAAAACATCCCTCTCTCTTCCCTCAGACAATATCTTCCGCCAGAGTTCTTCGTCTTCCTTTTGTCCCTTTTTTAAAAACGAACGTTCCTTTTCTGAAAGCTCATCAAATTTCTCATGGAGAAAAACAAGGATTTCCGGATAGAATTTATCAAAAGCCCGAAGCCTTGTCTTTATGGCAACCTTTAGTTTCTCCTCAGGAGGAATATCGCGGCTGACTATCTCTTTCAGCTCGTCAGTTGTGGCTTTGAGAGGGGCAATGCCAATTTTGTAGAGAAGCTCCTGCTTGCTCTTTATATAGTAATAGATGCTTCCTTTCAGAAGTCCGACTTCATCAGCAACATCCTGAATTGTTGCCCTCTGATACCCCTTTTTTCTGAAAATTTTTGCTGCTGCAGATAGAATTTCCTGTTCTCTGTGATTCATAGCGCCTGTTTTTATATGCCATTCTCTCAACTTGTCAAGACAATTAATAAGCTCAATTTTTTCCTGACAATTTACGCATTTTTAGATTTATTTTTTCAGGTCTAAATCATCTTTGGTATTTTGGCTCATCGTGGAAGTGAGTGGGTAAAAGTTACCGAATTATTGAGCTAGTACAACCGTCCCCTTTTCCTAATAATCAGTTGACAAACTAATTTATCTCTATTAATCATAAAGCGTTACGGAGAAACAAATGTTTACAGGAATTGTTGAAGAAACCGGAATAATTGCCTCTATTAAACCCGGCAACAACGGAAAAGAAATTACATTGCAGGGAAATAAAATAATAGAAGGAACAGGCATAGGTGACAGCATTGCAGTTGACGGAGTATGCCTTACTGTAAAAAACATATCAGGAAAGGAATTTTCTGCTGATTTGTCAGAAGAAACCCTGAAACTGACAACTCTTTCAGAGTTAAACCCGGGGTCAAAAGTAAACCTTGAAAGAGCACTGAAAATGAACAACCGTCTTGGAGGACATTTTGTAACAGGGCATATTGACGGAAAGGGAAGTATAGCAGAAAAAACAGTTTCAAACCAATCAGCAGAAATAACAATATCTGTTCCAGAGGAAATAATGCAGTATGTTGTAAAAAAAGGGTCAATAGCTGTTAACGGTATAAGCCTTACTGTTGCAAGATGTGATTCCAACAGCTTTACTGTAGCCATTATTCCCCTGACACTTCAGATTACAAATTTAGGAATGAAGAAGATAGGTGATGAGGTTAATATTGAAACAGATGTCATTGGGAAATATATAGAAAAGTTTTTAGGAAGGCTTGATGGCAATTATGAACTCAAAAACAGGAAATTAAACCTCAACTATCTGAAAGAGCACGGGTTTGCTTAAGAAAATCAGCAGGACAAGAATGTCCTGCCTACCTGCCTGTCGGCAGACAGGTCAATAGGCGGGGTTTTCTAACCCCGCATTTCAGAAAATTTGAGTTTACTGTGGAGAAAAATAATGAGCAATAAAACAGATAAAAATGAATATAAGTTTAATTCCATCGGAGAAGCTATTGAAGATATAAGACAGGGGAAAATGGTGATTCTCTGCGATGATGAGGACAGGGAAAATGAGGGAGACCTCACAATGGCTGCAGAAAAAGTAACACCTGAAGCCATCAATTTCATGGCAAAATTAGGAAGAGGGCTTATATGCCTTCCCTTAACCTCTGAAAGATGTGAGGAGCTTCAGCTTCACCCAATGGTATCAGAAAACACCTCTGCTTTTAATACCGCCTTTACTGTTTCCATTGAATCAAAGAAAAATGTAACAACCGGCATATCTGCCTCTGACAGGGCTATAACAATTCTGACCGCCATAGACCCGAATACAAAACCTGCTGACCTTGCAAAACCGGGACATATTTTCCCTCTGAAATCAGCAAAAGGCGGAGTGCTTGTCCGTTCCGGGCAAACAGAAGGAGCAGTTGACCTTGCAAGACTTGCAGGACTTTATTCTGCAGGTGTTATTTGCGAGATAATGAACGATGACGGGACAATGTCAAGGGTTCCTGAGCTTATGGAATTTGCAAAAAAACATAACCTCAAGATAATCACTATAAAAGACCTGATTCAGTACAGGTTAAGAAATGAATCTTTTATAAAAAAAGAAGCCCAGACAATACTCCCCACAGATTTTGGAAATTTTACAGCAATAGCTTACAGGAGCATAATCGACAACCATACCCATATTGCTCTTGTTAAGGGAAAGATTGATGAAGAGAGTGAAATACTTGTAAGGGTTCATTCTATGTGCCTCACAGGGGATGTTTTCGGTTCAAGAAGATGCGACTGCGGAGAACAGCTTCGTCATGCAATGGCTATGATAGAAAAGGAAGGAAAAGGGGTAATCCTCTATTTGTACCAGGAGGGAAGAGGGATAGGATTGCTTAATAAAATAAAAGCCTATGAGCTTCAGGACCAGGGAATGGATACTGTGGAAGCAAATGAGCACCTTGGTTTCAAACCTGATTTGAGGGAATATGGAATTGGGGCTCAGATACTGGTTGATTTAGGGCTTAAAAAAATCAGAATCATTACAAACAACCCAAGGAAAATAATAGGCATCCACGGCTATGGTCTTGAAGTAGTAGAAAGGGTCCCCACTGAGGTAGCTCCAAGAGAAAGCAATCTGAAATACCTTAAGACAAAGCAGAAAAAACTGGGTCACGTTTTTGATAAAATTTAAATTGTAGATTACGCAGAATGAATAACCCTGCGGCAAGACCGCAGGGTATCAAAAATTAGAAAACAGAACGAGTCTGTCATTCCTGCCTGCCTGCGGTAGGCAGGCGTAAGCAGGAATCCAGAGCCTTTATTCTTTTTCTGGATTCCCACTTTAGTGGGAATGACGGCACAAAAGAAACCCAGTGGCAAGACCACGGGAAATTAACAAATTAAAAACAGATTACACAGATTATAAAAATGGAAATTTAAACAATTTAAAATCTCTATAATCTTATTAAAAATCTGTGTAATCATTACAAGAGGAGATATTATGCCAAAAGTTATCGAAGGAAAAATTGATGCATCAGGTTTGAAATTTGCAATAGTCACAAGCAGGTTCAATGAATTCATTACAGCAAAACTCCTTGAGGGATGCCTTGACTGTCTCTTGAGGCACGGGGCAAGCGACCAGCATATTTCTATTATAAAAGTCCCCGGATCTTTTGAAATTCCGCTAATAGCTCAGAAAGCAGCCCAGACAAAGCAGTATGATGCCGTTATATGTCTTGGAGCAGTAATCAGGGGTCAAACCCCCCATTTTGAGTATGTTGCTTCTGAAGTTACTAAAGGAATTGCATCTATCCAGCTTGAGCTTGGTGTCCCTATTGCCTACGGAATAATAACTTCTGATAATATTGAACAGGCAATTGAAAGGGCTGGCACAAAACTTGGAAACAAGGGATGGGATGCAGCCATATCAGCAATTGAAATGGCAAATGTCTTAAAAGCCATATAAAAGGGTTCTAGGATTCTAGGGTTCGAGGGTTCAAGTGTAAATTTTAACCCCTCGACCCCTTTTTTTATTTTTTCAGCAAGAGGTATTTTTATGGGTCTTCGCCGTACAGGAAGAGAATATGCGTTGCAATTTCTCTTCGCAATCGATTTTAACAAAGATAAGCTGACAAAGAATGTTGTTGATGAAAAGCTGTCTTCTTTCTGGAAAAACCTAAATCCTTATTTCAATTCTCAGAGCAGGGAGTTTGCTGAAAAATTAATCAGAAACACCCTTGAAAATAAAAACAAAATTGATTCCCATCTTAAAAAAGTTTCTGAGAACTGGAAACTTGACAGAATGTCTGCAGTAGATAGAAATATTTTAAGAATTGGTATAAGCGAATTTCTTTTTTTTGATGACATAGACTATGATGTAACAATAAATGAATCCATAGAAATTGCAAAAAAATTTGGAACAGAAAAATCCCCTTCATTCATAAACGGAGTTTTGGATAAAGTTAAAAAAGAGTTATCAAAGAAGGAATAGAGCAAATATGCCGGAGATAATTATATATACGAGAATCAACTGTCCTTATTGCAATATGGCAAAAGACCTTTTTAAAAATAAAGGTCTCTCCTTTAAGGAAATTGATATAACTGACAACGAGGCTCTGGAAAAAGATATAGAAGGAAGAACAGGAAGGGAAACTGTTCCTCAGATTTTTATAGGAAACCTCCATGTTGGCGGTTATGATGGTTTAAAAGAATTTGACAGGGCTGGAAAGATTGATGAAATCTTTGGATTGAAACAAGCAGAAAAAAAAGAAAAAACTTATCAAGTAATTATCATAGGGTCAGGTCCTGCCGGTTTAACAGCAGCACTTTATTCTTCAAGGGCAAATCTTTCACCCCTTGTAATTTCAGGAAGAGAACCCGGAGGACAGCTGACAATAACAAGCGATGTTGAGAACTATCCGGGCTTTCCTGACGGAATTTTAGGTCCAGACCTTGTTGGTGCAATGAGAAAGCAAGCAGAAAGGTTTGGCACTGAATTCATTGAAAAGGAAGTAACAAAGGTAGATTTGAGCAGACGTCCATTTAAAATTTTTGCAGATGACTCTCTCTTCCTCGCAGAAGCACTCATAATTGCATCAGGCGCCACTGCAAAACTCATTGGGATTGAAGCAGAAAAAAGACTGATGGGAAGAGGTGTTTCAGCGTGTGCAACCTGTGATGGCTTTTTTTTCCGCGGAAAAGAGGTGGTTGTTGTCGGAGGAGGGGATACTGCCATAGAAGAAGCCGTTTTTTTAACAAAATTTGCAAGCAAAATTTCAATCATCCACAGAAGAGACAAACTCAGGGCAAGCAAGATTATGCAGGATAAGGCGGTAAGGAATGAAAAGATAGGTTTTATATGGGACACTGTTGTTGAGGATATTGTTGGAGATAAAGAAACCGGCGTATCAGGTGTTAAGCTCAAGAATGTTAAGACAAATGAAGTTTCAGTAAAAAACTGCCAGGGAATTTTTGTTGCCATAGGCCATAAGCCGAACACAGAGCTGTTTCAGGGAATTTTGGAGCTTGATAAGGGCGGATATATCGTAACCCATGACGGGACAAAAACAAGTATTCCCGGAGTTTTTGCCGCAGGTGATGTACAGGACCATGTTTACCGTCAGGCAGTAACTGCCGCCGGCTCAGGCTGTATGGCTGCTATTGATGCAGAGAGGTTTCTGGATAATCACGAAAACCTCTTGCGGTAATTATAGAGAGCCACACATATTGCTCCGGCAAGAAATATTCCTATAATTTCATACATGAGCTTTGTTTTAGTTGAGGTGCTTGTTGCCATCAAAGCCCATGAGTGGGTGCTGACAACAGCATAAATCATATAAGCAAAAGTCAGGAAATATCCTACCTTTTTCATTGCAAAAAGTCCGTATATCATAGTGATTATCAAGATTAACTGAATAACATCTGTAATCTTTGCATGGATTCCAAAGATTCTGAACCCGAGTATTACATTTACTGATTTCCCGTTCATCTTTGGGCTCATCTGGGGAATAATCTCTGAAAAATCCAGAAAAACCATCAACGCCCAGAGTATAAAAGCAACTGCTATTATAGTAATCGCTACAGGTCTTTTGTTGTTTTGAGAAAGTCTATTTTCCATTCCAGTCCCTCCTTTAAAAAGGATTACACAGATTAATACATTTAAACTAATGTATATATCTAAGCTCCAAATCACAAGCACCAAATTTCAAACAAATTTATTCTTCTGGCTCCCTATCATCCATCATCATCGTAAAAAAAGCACGCTGGGCAGAAAGAGGCACATCAAAGCCTTCATCCTTAAAAAGATGAAATTCAACTATCGCCTGTTTTCCTATTATCCTTTCTCTCCACAGATGTACCGGGCACTTTGCCGGCTCTGACTCAAGAACCCTGCTGTATGCTTTTAGGACCATTGGCAGAAATTTATCTGATATTTTATTATTAATCTCTCCGGGTTTTTGATAAATAAATCCTGTTATTCCAACTTCCTTTGCCACTGGTCTTTCTTTAAGGCTTTTTGATAGCTGGTTATAATCCAGCCCTATTTTCCTTAGCTCATTTCTCAGAACATCATCAAAAATTTTAATATGCTCTTTGCTCTGGACTGTAGGGAGCCCTGCAAAAAAAAGCGAAAGCTTTTTTCCATGTGCTACTTTTGCAGCCCCATCTGTTGACAGGGGCGGGTAACCGTCCTTTGTAATCCAGATACTCTTGGGAAGCCTCACAAAATTTTTGCCTTTCTTTGTTTCCTTCTTTAATTCCACATACCTTATTTTATTTTCTGCATTATAATATTCTTTAATCTTATGTGTGACTTTTGTATCCTTGTAACTATAAGTATAATTATAATTTCCAATCAGTTTCCCTTTGAGTCTAATCATACTGGTTTCCTCCCTGGCAGTGGTTAAAATATAAAAACTTATTATATTCATGTTTGAAAGAATATACCTCTTTTGTTTTTTTTAATCAAAAGAATTTCTCGCTTTTCTGTTTACTGCAGGAGGGTTAAAGATTCTGGTTGTAGAAAGGTTAAAATATAAGATAAAATAATGGAACTGTTTCAAAAAAACAATCGTCTTATCTTAATAAAAAAACTCTGCCAGAGGGTTTGGTTTTGATAGATTTTGATGATTCTCTGCTTGTCCAAAGGTCAAAGGATGGAGATATAAAAGCCTTTGAAAAGCTTTTTTTAAAATATCAGTCAAAGGTCTATAACTTTACCCTGCGTATGGTACAAAACAGGGAAGATGCTGAAGAGTTAACGCAGGAATCCTTTGCAAAGGCATATGTATCCATCAGGAGGCTAAGGGAAAATGATGCATTCAAGGGATGGCTAATGAGAATTGCAATAAACACAATCAGAGACAAACTAAAATCAGGAAGAGAGGATAAATGGTCTTATAGTGGAATAAAAACTGATTCTGATGAAGATACAAGACAAAATCAGATACCTGATTCATCGTGGAATGGAGAAAAAGAGGTTTTGGATAAAGAGCTGAAGAAAATAACCATTGATGCTTTATCATCCCTTACAAGCATCCACAGAGAAGTAATCCTGCTTCACCATTTTGAATCTCTGAGGGTTGAGGAAATTGCAAAAATCTTACAATTGTCAGAGGGAACAGTAAAATCAAGACTTGCAAGGGGAAGAGAAGCGCTTGTTAAAAAACTAAAACCTTATCTTAAATGATGATTATGGCAATTTAAGTAAGATTACGCAGATTAGGGAAATAAAAGAATGAATTGCAAACTGGTAAAGACAAAACTCTATTATTATTCTGCAGACGCTTTGAGCAGGAAATTACAGACCAAGATTGAAAGGCATCTTTCAGAATGCCCTGTATGCAGGAGTGAATTTGAAGCAATAGAGAAGGCATTGGAAATTGCTAAAAAACTGCCTCGCGAATCCCCGCCTGCAGGTATGTGGAATGGAGTTCTTTCAAAAATAAATATAGGCAGGAAAATGTTAAGGAGAGCTAAGGGATGGACCGGGTTTTCAGGAATATGGGAAATAATCAGATTAAAACCTCTCCCTGCAGTTTCAGTATTTGCAATTATAGTACTGTTTGTTAGCGGGATTTATTTCTTTACAGAATACAGATACCAGACTCCGGAGAAAGAAAACCAAAGTTATTTCAATGAATATATTTCGTTCTCTGCGCAGGACCCCCTTGCTGATAAAATAGCCATTAACAGAATAATGGCAATCAAATATGCAAACGAGAGAATAGAAAAATGAAATTTATATTGAAGAAAATAACAGTTTTTTTAATTGCCCTCTCAATTACCTTTTACACACACATACCGGCAAGGTGTGAGGATGGAAATGAGATTTTAAAAAAAGCCCTTGAAACAGAAGGAATGGTTGATTTATCCGGCTTTTGCTATACAGCATCACTTATGAAACCTTATGAGTTTTCAAACAATGTAAAAGTCTTCTGGAAAAGACCGGGCAAGACCCGTATGGAATATTTTTCAGGAAATATTCTGCAGATGATAGTTATAACAACAAAAGATAAATCCATAGAATTCTCACCCGCAGAAAACATAGTCTATATTAAAGAAATATCTCCTCAGAAAAAAGAACTGGAAAAAACAAAGCAGAGCCTTCTCTTCTCAAATTATGAAGCTAAGATTGCGGGAAAAGAGACTGTTTCAGGAAGAGATGCAACTCTGGTAAAAGTCGACTCCAGATACCCTGACAGACCCTCCAAGAAACTCTGGATAGATGATAAAACCGGTACAATACTGAAGTCAGAACAGTACAGTAGCAGCGGAAACTTAATATTCCTCACATATTTTAAAAAGATAAACTTCAATTCGGTTATAAATGACAGCTTTTTCATGCCTCCTCAGGGAATGTCTGTAAGAACTGTTTCTGAACCAAAAAAGAAAAACTTTACTCCAGAAGACCTTTCAAAGCTTGTTGGATTTAAAGTAGTTATTCCTTACTCTATACCCGAAGGATATGTGCTTGAAGGCTGTTACGTATATCAGTGCGGTTGCGGAGTTGATATGGCACATATGAGGTTCTTTGATGGACTAAACAGTATTTCAATCTTCGAAGGAAAAAAAGACTGCCCTGTATGCAGTAAAGATAAAGGAATGGGATTTTTCCGGGGAAGGAGGGGAAGAATGGGTATGGGAAGAGGGCGCGGGATGGGATGTTCCCCCCGTGAGTGTGAACTTCTGGACAGAAGGCAGGAAAGGGTGATGGCTTTTACAGACAAGGAGATACGTTTTGTCATAATAGGGGACATACCTGAATCTGATGCAAACAGAATTGCAGATGGACTGAAAAAATAGTAAGATAAAAAGATGCGTTACAAAACACTTAGTAAAAGCGACCTCAAAGTCTCAGTCATTGGCTTGGGAACATGGGTAATGGGTGGAGAAAACTGGGGCAAGGCTGATGATGCAAAATCCATTGCCACTATCCACAAAGCCATTGACTCAGGAATTAATCTCATTGACACAGCCCCTGCTTATGGGAACGGCCATGCAGAAGAGATTGTTGGAAAAGCTATCAGGGGAAAACGCTCACAGCTAATCATTGCCACAAAATGCGGGATAGACAGGAGAAGCGGTTTTGCCTTCAATTTAAAACCTGAGTTTATCAGAATGGAAATTGAAAATTCCCTGAAACGCCTGAACATAGATGCGATTGACCTCTACCAGTGCCACTGGCCTGACCCGTCAACCCCTGTTGAAGATTCAATGAATGAGCTTCTGAAAATGCAGTCTCAGGGAAAAATCCGCTACATAGGAGTTTCTAACTTTGATGTTCCGCTCCTTGAAAAAGCCATGGAAACAACCCCTCTTGTAAGCGTGCAGCCCCATTATTCCCTGCTTGAAAGAGACATCGAAAAGAACCTTTTACCATTTTGCAGAGAAAAAAATATTGGAGTTCTAACCTATGGCTCAATAGGAGGAGGAATACTTACAGGCAAATATAAAAAACCTCAGAGCTTTGGCGGGATGGACGCACGAAACTTTTTCTATGCCTTCTTTAAAGAACCTTACTGGAGTAAAACCCAGAATCTGATTTCAGAGATGAAAGAAATTGCTGAAAAACACAGGAAACCTCTTGCTCACATAGCAATAAACTGGGTAACACAGCAATCTGGAATTACAAGTGCCCTTGTTGGTGCCCGCACACCTGAACAGATTGAAATCAATGCAGGTGCAGGAGAGTGGGAACTGTCTCAAGAAGAACTCCAGCAGATTCAGGATTCTCATAACCGTATCTTTGGCATTCAATAATAATCCTAAATGGTAATAGCCATTTTGAACTTTGTTCCTTTGTTATTTGAACTTTTTTGGAACCTTCTTTCACCTGCCTCGTCTTAAATAATTGTTAGCTTTTTTTTAAGGAGGTGAATGGTATGAAAAAGTCTGTAATAGTTTTACTGCTGATAATGGGGCTGATTGCATGGGGTGTGATAGATTATGCAATTGCGAAAGATGAAAAAGAAACTGCTCAGCCATCACAGGAACAGGCTCAACCCTATCCAGAAACTCCTCAGGGATATTTTGTTCCGGGTGGATGCTGTGGCGGATACTCTGGCGGCAGAGGTATGATGGGTTATGGCAGGGGCAGTGGCAGATATGCCCAGCCACAGGGAGGTACCGGATGGTTTTGCCCGGGTCCTTACTGGTTTAACCCCCAACCCCAGCAGGCTCCACAGTCAAAATAAGCCTTTTAAAAAGTAACCGGAAACAAGTAGAGAGTAGCGGGCAAAAAAGTTTTTAATATCTCGCTACTCTTTACTTTAAAACCCTTTTTTCCCTCCATTACCTCCTATCCGCCATTTCTTTATCAAGAAAAGCTTTATTATAAATTTCAAAAATGGTATAATGTTTACAAATTTAGATTAGGAGAAAGAAAATGGGTATAAAAAACAAAATAAGCATGTTAGCAATTCTATTTCTTTTTTCTGCAATGGGGCTTTCATCATGCCTGAATGGAGATATGTATGACAGAACTGAGCCCTCTTTTCCAATAGCCCTTGAATCTGGAAGCGTCGGACAATCAGGCGTTATGAAAACATTAAACATTCCTGACCTCAGAAAACCTGTTCCCGTTAAAGAGGAAACAAAAAGGCTTACCCTTGAAGGCGAAATAATATGCCTGCCTTGTGAACTTAAAAAAGAACTTCGGGCTAATTCACAGTGTGAAAAGTACGGCCATCAGAATGTGCTTAGAACCTATGAAGGAAATGTCTACAGCTTCATAGAAAACGACAAAACCTCTGATTTAATCAAAAATGAAAAATATCAGAACAAAATTGTCAGGGTCATTGGAACGCTTTTTAAAGAGGCAAATATTATAGATGTTATCAGCTTTGATGTAATTGAAAAATAGGGTTTGAGTTAAAAACTTATGTCTCTTGAGGAATACAAAAAAAAACGGCGGTTCAGCAAAACCCCGGAACCGGAGGGAGAAGCAAAGAGAAATCCTTCTCAGAAATTGATTTATGCAATTCAAAAACATGATGCATTGCACCTTCATTATGACTTAAGACTTGAAATCGATGGAGTGCTCAGAAGCTGGGCTGTTCCAAAGGAACCACCCAAGGAAGAAGGAACAAAAAGGCTTGCAGTGGAGACAGAAGAGCACCCGGTCGGATATGAGCAGTTTGAAGGCACAATCCCTGAAGGAGAATATGGCGCCGGAACTGTTCAGATATGGGATAAGGGAAGTTATGAGTTAGAAGAGATTAAAGATGATAGAATCATCTTTAATATTAATGGAAAGAAACTCTACGGGGTTTATTGTCTCATAAAGCTCAAGCCAAAGGAAAGGGGTGATAAAAACTGGCTGTTTTTTAAAAAGAAAAATCATACAAAAATAAATTAAAGACTTTCTCCGAAAGAAAGCTTAAAATGATAGTCTTGTTAACTTTTCCTTGAAATTCTACAAAAAATATTGTTTGAAATAAAAAAATAGATAAAAAAGATTTTATATATTTTTTGCCATTCTAATTTTTTATAACTTATCTATTTCTGGAGATTAAGAATGCCTGATGTAATATTGGTTAATCCACTCGGTCTCAAGGTTGTAGGAGATAAGACCATGCCAATGGGGTTACTCTGTGTCTCATCTTATGCATCTAAAGATTTCAATATTAAGATAATAGACCAAAGGTTTGAAAAAAAATGGAAACAACTTCTTCTTGAGGGAATTAAGAGCAATCCTCTTTGTGTTGGAGTAACCTCTCTTACTGGAAAGCAGATTCTTTCAGCTCTTGAAATAGCAAGCACTGTAAAAAAACATTCATCAATTCCTGTTGTCTTGGGTGGAGTTCATCCAACCTTTTTGCCTGAGGAGACAATTAAAGATCCATTGGTAGATATACTAATAGAGGGTGAAGGAGATATTTCATTCCATGAACTTCTCAAAAAGCTTTCATCAAATGCCTCTATAGAAAATATTCCTGGGATATGGTACAAAGATTATGGAAAAATAAAGAAAGGACCTCCACCAGTACCTGTTGACATAACAAGATTGCCCCCCATTCCATATGAGCTTATAGATATCAATAAATATATAGAAAATGGGAATTATGGTAGGACACTCAGTGTTTTTACTTCAAGAGGATGTCCAAATCGGTGTACTTTCTGCTATAATGTAAAGTTCTTTGACTGTAAATGGAAGGGTTTCTCTGTAAAGAGATGTTTAGATGAAATAACAAATTTTATAAAGAGTTATAGAATAGAGCATATCCAATTTATGGATGATAATTTCTTTGCTGACATAGAGAGGGGCAAAGAGATAATCACAAAGATGTATGAAAAAAACCCAGGTATTACTTGGTCTGTGTTTGGTATTCATGTCAAAACCGTGCTTCAAATGGACCTAAACTTTTTAAAACTTTTGGAAGAGTATGGATGCAAGATTTTTAATATTGGTTCTGAATCCGGATCAGAGAAAATATTAAAATTATTGAATAAAGGATTTACCAAGGAGGACCTATTGGAATGTAATCGTCATATGTATAAAACTAATATAAAACCCTCTTATAGTTTTATAGTTGGATTCCCTGATGAAACAGATGCTGACATTAAAGATACCATAGATATTGTATTCCGTTTAAAAGAAGAAAATCCAAATGTGATATATGGTTCAATAAAACCTTTTGTCTCTTTTCCAGGAACCGCTTTATATTCTTTATGTCTGAAAAAAGGCTTTACTCCACCTGATACCTTAAAAAAATGGGGAAATTATAGTTGGCATAACTATTTAAAAATTGATATCCCTTGGGCAGATAGAAAAAAGAGACAATGGCTGTCTGATTTATATTTTACCTCGATAGTAATGAATCCTGACCATCTTTTTGTCAGATCTAAGGTTTTTAAATTTATAGTTAAGTTTATGAAACCGTCAATGGAAAAAAGAGTAAAGACATTAAAAGTTGGCACCTTTCCTCTGATTGCAAGAACACTATCCTTTATTCAAAACCACATTCTCTAAGCTTATGGCAAAACCTCTTATAATAGTACCGACATTTAACGAACGAAAGAATATTAGACAGCTTGTGGATGAAATAATGAGGTTATATAATGATTTTCATATCGTTATTGTGGATGATGACTCTAAGGATGGGACTGCTGAAGTAATTGATGAGCTTTCTTCAAGATACAAAGGGAAGGTATATCTAATCCATAGAAAAGGGAAAAGAGGGTTTGGAAGCGCTTCTATTGCTGGAATGAAGTTTGGTTTAAAGAATGGCTATGATCTAATTCTCACTATGGACGCTGACTTATCACATCAACCAATCTATCTTAAAGACTTCCTATCAGCAATTTCTGAAAATGATTTGGTTATTGGTTCAAGATATACAAGAGGAATAAGCATAGTAAACTGGTCTTTGAAAAGATTGATGTTAAGTCTTTGGGCAAATATGTATATCAAAGCTATCATACGGATAAAGATATCTGATTTTACATCTGGCTATAGATGCTGGAAAAGGGAGATATTAGAAAAAATAAATCTTGATAATATAATGTCAGAGGGTTATGCTTTTCTTGTTGAAATGGTATATAGAGCGTATAAGCTTGACGCTAGGATTAAGGAAATACCCATAATTTTTGTCGAAAGAGAAATAGGAAAATCTAAGATAAACAAAAAAGTCCTCCTTGAATCCGTCCTCATGCCATGGAAGCTGGTAATCAAAAATATATTAAAAAAATTATAGTGCCTCCCCTGATATGGAGCTCAGTTCCTCTTTAAACCCTTTTTCTACTAATGGTTTATATAAAGGGTCTAATTCCTTTAATATTGAATTTGCGTCACTTTCATTATCACCAAATCTAAAAGCTATCCGGGCGCCAACCCCTTCATAAAAATATTGAAGATACTTTTTATTTAATGAATTGGAAAATTTAAATATTTCAGAGAAATGGAAGCCATATCTTTCAGCCATATACCTTCCAAGACCTCTGTAAGCTGAGATTCTCTCTTTGCTCTCAAGTTTATCAATCTCATCCCTTATTGAATTTGCTCTGTTGCGGTAGTAAAACCCGATTGCTGAGCCAGCGCCCTCATAAAAAGCGTCTCTGAAATTTGCCGGAACAAAAAACCATTTCATTGTTTTTTCAAAATCGTCGGTTTTATAATGTGAATAATATTTAAAAAGAAAAGCTCCGGCTTCATAGTATAGATAAAACTGGTTTTTTTTATCTGTTTTTTCAATTGCAAGTTCAAATGAATCAAGGCTCATTTTTTTCAGATAATATTCTCCAAGGGAAATATAGAAAAATCTTCTGTATTTTTCATCAACTGCTGAAACAATTCTTGGAATATCAGTATCTTCACGGCAGTTTTCATTTATTACAATTGACATTCCAAGATAGGCATATGGTTTGTACTTTTCATCTATCTTCTCTATCCCTTTAATACATTTCTCATACTGGTTATACACAGAGTTAAATCCAACATTATATCCAATGCCCTGGTAATAGTAGCTTCTGTGTTTTGGGTTGACATCTTCTGCTAATTTATAGATATTTTTAAATTCTTTAAATTTTTTTACCCACACTAGTCCCCTTCCTCCTACGCTCCATCCTATCCCGTGATAATATAGATGTCTGAAAACAGGGTTAATCTTATCTCCAAGCTCAAAGTATTTCTTATAGTCAAGATCAAACTTTGTAACTGTTGTCCAACCGAGCCTTTCATAAGAATATCCATCGAGGTTGCGATAGGTCGGTATCCTGTCATAAGAAGGAATTTTTGCGCTGCCAAAAAGACCTAAGAAAAGAAGTATTATAAGAAGAAGTATTAATGGAATATTTTTTGATTCTTTGATGTCAAACTTAGAAAAAAACAAGGAAAAAATGATGAAGATGAACGGATAAAGAGGAATAAAGTACCTGTATGTGAGATATCTGTCTTCCAGAGTAGAAAAGATTGATACATTGCTTAAGAAAAACATAACTGAGAAAATAACAGGAACAGCAAGAAAAAAAAGTTCTTTTGAAAAACTCTCTGGAATAAGACGGTATTTTCTTGAAGGTGGTAATGCCTTTATCAATTGTATGAACGAATGTCTCTCAATGTAGAGAATAAAAAAAAATGCTGTCAGAAAAATAAAGTAATAAAAATAAGGAAGCACGGCAATTCCAAAAATTTTTGCCTGGTGAAAATCAAAAAGCGCCGGAAGGTCATAGGTAAAATATTTTACTGCTTTTTCAAAAACCTGATTTTTAGCTTCAGGATATCCCCAGTATTTCTTGACTATGTTCATCCCTTTAAATGAATTGATCCAGTTATAATATAACCATGGAGAAAATCCTGCAAGGAACGAGACTGAGAAGATTAAAAAATATTTTTTCAAAAAGAACATTTTGTCAAAAAGATACCAGAAAAAAAGGCATGAAATAAGGCAGTATAAAGTAATGTATGCAAAATACAGGGAGAAGCCGCAGGATAATCCAAAGGCAATAAACAAAAGATAAGATTTTTTCTGGTTGCCAAGATAGTAGCTTTTTCCTGAAAAGAAAATTTCATAAAAAATCAAGATAGTGAACATTGAAAGAGAGATTGACTCAGCATGCGCTCCCCAAGCAATAAGGGTTGATTCTGTGTATGTGGAGGGCGAGAAGAGGAAAAATAAACCTGCAATAATGGCAGTTCTCCTGCTGAAGTAGAGGTTAAGGAGTATGAGGCAAAAAATGAGGCTCAGGGTGGAGAATAACAGAGCCACAAGTTTAAGAGAAAAGTAGGAATTGCCAAAAAGCTTGAAAAAAACTGCTGCTAAAACTCCGACAACTATTGTTCCTCCATTATGAGGAGTATACTGGTAGTCAAGGAGGGGCAGGTTTAAGCCTTGAAGAATTTCCATGGCAATAGTGCCATTGTAGAGTTCTTCATCATTCCACATGAAGATTCCCCTGTCCAGCACCCATAGTCTTGAAATGATAAAAAAAAGGACAATAAGAAGAAAGATACCTTTATCTTTAAAAAAAGATACTCTGGTATTGGTTTGAGGCATATTTTCTTAAAAAATAAAGAGGTTGGTTTAGTTTCAGGTTTCAAGTTTAAAGTTTTGGAACTAAAACTAATGAATATAGAAACATTTCAATTTTTAACATTAAACCTTAAACTAGAAACCTGAAACTTTTTTTGCACCCTTTATATTATCCCCAGTTCTTTAAGCTTTTCCTGAGTTGGCACACCATCTTTGTCCCATCCCCTGATTTTGTAGTAATCATCAAGCATTGGCTCAAGAATTGCAACTTCTCCCTTTGTCGGACCATCAGGAACAGGTTCTTCAAGAAGTCTCTTGGGAATGGAATCAGCCTCTCTTTTAAGCCCAGCCCTGACATTAAACAGTCTTTCAATATTCCATGTTCTTTCACCTGAAAGCTGGTAATCTCTGAGAGTAAAGTTTTCTCCTGTTGCGGCATTCAAGAGATTGACAAATGGTTCATGGCTGACAACAACAGTTGCAAACATACAGACACCGTTGCTGTCGTTTGCTGCCCCTAAATCCTGCAGCTCTCTTGCAATTTCCGCCTTGCCTTCAATTATTTTGGATTTTACTTTTTTGGGAATTCCGAAAACCTCTGCAAATACTGTTGCACCCCTTGTATGGTCTCCGCCTCTGGGGTTTGTTGCATAGGTAAGCGCCATCCCTTTTGAACCCCTCGGGTCATAGGCTGATATCTCCTGTTTTTTTGATGTCATCGAAAACTCAGGATGCCCGTATCTTGAAGCAAGCCTGAAGCTTCCTTCAGCAAGTTTGTCCCCAAAGCCTTCCCTCATTCCTGTTTTCCTTACCATCTCAACCATTGCCTTGGCATTGCCAAAACTCAGGTTCATGCCAACTTCTTTTTCTGTTATATAACCCTTTTCAAAAAGCTCCATTGCGCAGGCGATTGTCACACCCATTGAAATGCTGTCCATCCCAAGTTCATTGCAGATGTAATTTGCCTTTGCCACTGCGCTCAGGTTATCAATCATGCAGGTTGAACCAAAGGCATAAACAGTTTCATATTCAGGTCCCTCGCCCATTCCTGCAAAATCAGGGTCAGTTACCTTTGTAACCCTTCCGCAGCCAAGAACACAACCGTGGCAGCTTCTTTTTCGCACCAGTATATTTTTTCTTATTGCCTGACCGCTTATATTTGGCGCGCCTGCAAAAATAGATTCTCTGAAATTGTTCGCAGGCAGAATTCCGACCTGATTGCATATATCAACAGCCATTGTCGTGCCAAGGATTCCGTAACCTTTTGCAAGGTCTCCTGCAAAGAGGTTTGAGATTTCAAGATTTTTGTCCCTGAAGCCATCTGCAACTCCAAATCCCTTTGTTCCCCTTACAACAATGGCTTTAAGGTTTTTTGAACCCATAACTGCGCCGACCCCGGACCTTGCCGCAGACCTGTTCCTGTCATTCATAATAGCGGCAATCAGAACAAGTTTTTCTCCTGCAGGACCTATGCAGGCGACCCTTGCCTTGCAATCCGTTTCTTTTCTTAAAATGTCGTCTGTCCTGTGAACATCCTTTCCCCAGACGCCTGAAGCCTCTTTTATTTCAACCCTGTCATTCTTAATCCAGAGATAGACAGGCTTCTCGCTTTTACCCTCAATGATTATTCCGTCATATCCTGCAGCCTTGAGTTCAGGTCCCCAGTACCCTCCTGAATTTGAGCAGGCAATCGATTCAGTCAGGGGAGATTTTGTTACAACCATGAACCTTGCCCCGCAGGGAGCGCCTGTTCCTGTCAGCGGACCGGTTATGAATATCAGTTTATTTTCAGGACTCAAACCATCAACTTTCGGGTCAACCTCATCAAGCAGAATTTTTGACGCAACCCCTCTTCCCCCAATATAATCTTTGGCAAGAGACTGATTTAAATCTTCTATTTTTATTTCTTTGTTAGTTAAGTTTATTCTTAATATTTTTCCAACCCATCCCTTCATAGTTCTTTCACCCCCTCAAGCTTTAAGCTTAGATCAGAAAAAAGTTTATCCCTTCCAGCCTTCTCTTCATCTGATATCTCTCTCCACTCCAAAGCCTTGTCCCTGCAGAAAAGCACACACTCAGGATTTCCCTGGCAAAAATCACACTTAATCACATGCCCAGAATCATCATAGTGGAATATATGTTTTACAGGACATGCCTCAACACAGGCCCCGCAGCAGGTGCATGTATCCTGATCAATTGTTACAATCCCTGTCTCTTTGTCCTTTGAAATTGCATCAACCGGACAGGCAGAAAGACATGGCGGATTATTACATTGAAAACAGGTGACAGGAAAATACAGATTTTCCTCATCAAATGTTACGCACTTGATTTTTGAAAGCTGATTGGTGAACACATTAAAATACTTGTGAGAACAAGCTGTCTCACACCTCTTGCAGCTTGTGCATTTATCAGGCTTGAAATGAATTACATTAGCCATAACCCCTCCTCTGACAGATAATTAACTTATAACTTACAACCTATGACTTATAACTAACAGCTTACGACTTCTAACAGTTTAAAATTTGTGCAATATTATATCAACTCATAGACTCCAGAGAGTCTTTGATTTCTTTTTTAACACCCGCATCCTGCTCTTTTTTCAGAGCCTTTTCAAGCCCTGTTTTTGAGCCTGCACCCTTGATTTTACCAAGTGCCCAAGAAGAATATTCTCTTACAACATCCTCGCCATTTTCAAGAGCGTCAAGAAGCGAAGCAGTCGCCCTTTCATCAGAAAAATTTCCAAGTGCTATTGCAGCGTTCCTCTGGAGATATTTTTTCTCAACAAGGAAAAATCCGAACAGTGTCGGGGCATATTTGTTTTCCCATTGCTCATCTGAAATAGAAAGTATTGATGTCAGTTCAGGCGAAATAATATCATCCGGAATATTTCCGTGCTCAACAGGTTTCAGGTTCCTGTTATAGGGGCAGACGTCTCTGCATATCCTGCACCCTTCGCCAAGGAGGTTGCCTCCTGCATCGCGGATTTCCTTCGGGAGATATCCTTTGTTATGTCCAAAATTAAAGTCAATACATTTTCTCACATCACAAAAATATGGTTTTTCAAGCGCTCCTGTCGGGCAGGCTTCAATGCAGAGAGTACATTCTCCGCAGCCATCCTTTAATGGCTCATCAGGCTCCATTTCCGCATCAGTTATAAAAGCAGAAAGGGAAATCCATGCACCGAGCTTATTGTTCTGGATAACTGCATTTTTTCCGTATCTTCCAACACCACATTCTGATGCCTTTAACTTTATCGGGAAACCTCCTGCTGCAAGAGAAGAGCACTGGTAGCCCCTTTTTTTTAAAAAATCTTCTATTTCAGAAGACCTCTTTGCGCTTTTACCTAAAAAATCCGAATCAACATGGCTTTCTTCCACATAACCAAGGAGCCTCCTTTTTGCCTTTTCCATATCAGAACCTTTGCCAAAGTATGAATTAGTTCCTGTAACAATAACTGATTTTGCACCAGAAAGAAAATCCTCAGGTTGGTAGATGTTTGCATCTCCCCCTGCAATTGGTGTTGACTTGGCAAAAACCTCTCTCATAATCCTGATTCTTTCGCAATCCTCATTGCTGTAATTATCAGCAGAGGCTATCCCGACTTCATCAACACCGAGTTTCTCCAGTGCAAATTCTTTTAGTTCTTTTTTTAGAGAATTATTCATCAATAAATTTAATCAATACAGACTGCTTTCAGCCCGCATTAGATAACATTTTGATATCTTTTATTAAAGAAAACGAATTTAGTCAAACAATAATTAAGAGAGATGTTAACGGTTTGTTTTTTTCCATTCTTCAAGGAGTTCATCCCTGAATTTTTGGTGGGCAATGTTGATTAGTGCCTCTGCGCGCTGGCTCAAGGTCTTACCTTTTAGTTCAGCGATTCCTGAGCATTAGAAATCAGTTTACTATGTTATGAGTGCAACCAACCTACTTCTTAAAATTAGGATTCTCCCAGAGCTGATAAGGGGAATATCCTTCTTTCATTAAAGATGAATCAAAGTAAATAACTCTTTCAATATCTATCTTTGTCATCACCATTCTTTTTTTTGCCCTGTCGCTTTGCACTCTGTAAAAAACATATTTCTTGCTAAGTTCCTCAAATTCCTTTGCATCAGAATCGAACATTGTTGCCTTGCCGAATATCTGCACACTTTTCCACCAGCGTTTCTCAGGCGGATTTGGGCCTTCAATTGAGCCCTCAAAATGAACCAAGCTCACATAGGGATTCTTTTTAAGCTGGGCAAGTTTCTCTGTTCCCTTTTCGTTTGAGCAGATGATTATATGCTCATCCGGCACAAGGGTGAAATCCGCTGTTGTTGCAGTTGGATAAGGGTTCCACCATGAACCTCCAACTGTTGCCATGACAAAACGCTGTCTGTAGGGAAGGAAATCAGCAATTTTTTTCCATATTTCATCCCTTGTCATCTGCTTGTAGTTGTTTATCCACATGCGGGTTGCAGTGGATTTTGCATCGTAATCAACTTCGTGGCATTCAGAACATGTCATGGAAATTTCTGTAGTAGGATGAGAGGAGCTTTTTTTGTCTGATGCAGTTATTTTCCCTCCTTTTTCTTTTGCAACTGTGCTATCTGCTGCAAAAGAGTTGTGGAAGAAATATATTCCAAAAATGCAAATAAATATTAATATCAGAGCTAATCTTAATTTTTTCATTCCTATCCCTTCATCTTTATAATTTATTGAAATACTAAATATTGCATACCAACTTTAAAGTCAAGAATTTTTCTTTAGCCACTTTAATCTTTGACTTTTAGCATCTCTGCATACTATATTTTAAAGAATCAGATACTGGGCATATGATTATGAAATGGGAAAAATTCAGAAATCAATTTCCTGTCACAAAAAACTACATCTATATGAATACCGGCTGGTGTGGGCCAAGGTCTCTGCGCGTACAAAAAAAGATTGATGAAATATTTAAGATTGAGTGCGAGCAGGGCGTTGCAAATCCTGAGCTTTTAAAGATACGTGAGGATATCAGAAACAACACAAGAAAAAAAATTGCACAGCTTCTTAATGCCTGCGAAGAAGAAATAGCATTAACAGACAATACTTCAAACGGCATAAACATAATCGCTGCAAGCATTGATTGGAAAAAAGGAGATGAAGTAATAATCTCTGATGAAGAACATCCTGCAGGGGTTGTCCCATGGTTTCACCTGAGAAATCTATATGGTATAAAGGTAAAAGTTGCAAAGATAGGAAACAACGAGAATGATTTTTTAACAAGGCTTGAAGAATCCATTACTGAGAAAACAAGGCTTATCTGTCTAAGCCATGTATCATGCATGACAGGCTTCAGGCTTCCTGTTGATAAAATAAGCAGGGCAATGAAAGGAACAAAAGCGCTTTTCCTTGTCGATGGAGCGCAGTCTGCTGGGCAGATTGAAATAGATGTGAAAAAGCTTGAATGTGATATATATTCAGTGCCGGGGCAGAAATGGCTGATGGGACCTGAAGGAACAGGCGCTCTTTATGTAAGGAAAAATTTGATAGATAAACTGAGCTGTATAAATGCAGGCTACAGATCAGTAAAGACTTTCAATTTTGAAAAAGAAGAAATGGCTCTCCACGACTCAGCAAAGCGCTTTGAAATGGCGGATAAGAACACTGCGCTCCTTGCAGGGTTTGGCGAGGCAATGGATTCTTTGTCAGAAATAGGAATAGAAAAGATTGAAGAAAGGATAAAAAAGCTTTCTTTTAAATTAATTTCTTCCCTGAAACGAATTCCGGGCGCAGTGATACTGTCTCCCTTTGATGGAGGAATCTGTCACTCAGGATTGGTTTCAATAACTGTCAGCGACAAACTATCTTCTGAGATAGTAAACCGTTTATGCAGCGAAAAAAAAATAATATGCCGCTCTTTCCCGAGCAAAAACATAATGCGCTTCTCCGTGAATTTTTTCAATACAGAGGAAGAGATAGAAACTGTATCAATGGCAGTAAAAGAAATATGAAGAAAGATTAAAGAGATTTCTCTGCGAATTGTTAAGATAGACTTAACTCAGACCAATTCTCCTGCAGCGAAAATGCATAGCGGGAGCATTCCCCAAAGCTTGCTTCAGGAAACTTTGATAAATCTTATTGAAAAACTTCTGACAATTATGAAACAATTTCATTCCAATTTATTTCAAGGAGTTAATTTTTAATTGAGTAAACATACAAAAATTGCACCTTTTGAACAGCGTAAAGAAGACAGACGCCAGAGACCAACACTGCCTTGCAGCAGTAAGAGCTTCTCAGGAAAGATATCATACCAGACAAGGCACATACGCTGATGAAATAACCTCACTGGATATAAAGATGAGTCCTGCAAAATATTTCGCAGTAGGGTCAATTCAGGGTGGTTCTACAGGAAGCCTTAAAGACTCGTGGACTCTTACGCTCACCCGTACAGGCACACCAGCAGGTTACGGCGCATACACAATCACCTTTACAGAAGAAGGTTTTGATGCAACAAACAGCACCATAGCCGGTTTGCCCGATATTAATCCAATGGGTACCTAATACCGGTAACTTTATCTCCCCATTCGGCTTGCAAAATACAGGCTGAACAGGGAATTTTTTCCTCCAGATTCCACTGCCATGAAGAAAAAAATATCAATAAAGGATTACAGGAGAACTCTTGAGCAGTCAAGGGGTGGATATAGTATAAAACTTCTTTCCGGTTGATTTTTTCCATACATAGTGTTAATTAAAATTCAGGTTTGATTTAAATAAGTTTTATTTTATGAAAAAAATAACGCTATTTCTGCTAATATCTTTTGCTGCTGTTGCTATATTTCTTTCATTCCAAAAACCCTGCCATTCAAAGGACCTTGTGCAGAATTTCAAGACAGGCAAAATAAACTGGACAAAAGGGGTTATTGTTGCATGGGGAGATGGATATGCTCCTAATGATGTAGCAGACAAAAATCTTGCAAGGGAACTTGCAAAAAGAGTGGCAATTCTTGATGCAAGGAAAAACCTTATTGAAATAGTAAAATCTGTCCGGCTTGATTCAAAGTTATCAATAGAGGATATTGCAAAAAGCTGGGACATGGCAGAAGAAAACCTGAAGAGAGCATCATTTGTCTCAAAAGCAAGGACAGACTTTATTGCTGACAACAGGGCAAGGGCAACCCTTGAGCTTAAAATTTACGGGATGCTTGCAGACACAGTTTACCCATTTGCTTCTGAGCCAGAAATTAAAGAATCAGAAAAAGAGAGATTTCCCCCTTTTGAGGGAAAAGAACTCTCTGCTGAAAAGGCAAAAACAGACAGCTTGTATTCAGGCATCATCATTGATGCAAGAAACCTTGAAGCAAAGCCTGCTCTTTTCCCAAAGATATTTAATGAAAAAGATGAGTTAATATATAATTACTCAAAAGTAGATTATCCCTATGCGGTTGAGCAAGGAATGGTAAGATACACAAAGGATTTAAAAAGCGCAAGAAAGGATGAAAGAGTAAGCCCGAAACCACTTGTTTTAAGAGCTGTTGCAGTAAAAGGAGAAGAAAAAACAAATATTGTTATAAATACTGATGATTCAAAAAAACTGATGAAAGAAGAAAAAAATAGCGGGTTTTTGAAGCAAGGGAAAGTGGTTATTGTTGTTGATAAATGAAAAACAGGGTTTAGGGTTTAGAGTTAAGGGGTAAGAGTAAAGAATTAAGACAGCTAAAAATTGTATGTTTTCCCTTGTTGCAATATTCTGATGTCTTTATTCCTTAGTTTCATGATATCTTTAATAATATTGTTTTTAAACTGTGGCTTTAGGTGGGAGATATAGACAGGACAGTTAAGAGTTTCTATTTTCTCAAGCTCTTTTTTAAGAGCCTTTGGAGTCAGATGCCCGCCGAGGTTTGCAAGCCTTTCATGTTTATCAGGAAAAGAAGTTTCAAGAATTATTCCTTTAATGTTTTTTATATTTCCAATCTTTTCCCATAGCTCGTCTGTTGGTCCTGTATCGCCGGAATAAACTATTGTGCTGTTATTTTTGGTTATTGAATATCCTACGCACGGAACAGAATGGTTTACGCTTATTGCTTCAATAGTAAACCCCTCTATTTGAATCCTTTTGTTTTCAGGAATAGTTTTTAAAACCAGGACAGGGTTTTTTGTATCAGGTATTTTTGTAAAATCAGGCCAGAGCACATTGTTGAATGCATGTCTTTTTAACGCATATATTACTTTCCGGATACTGTAAACTTTTAGTGGAGATCTTTTCCTACTGATCAGGTTATCAGGCAGAAAAAAAATATCCTTTATATGGTCAAAATGGCTGTGGGTTAAAAGTATGGCTTTTATTTTCATCTGTTCCTCAAGGGTGAGGGAAGAAACAATTGCGCCTGCATCAAGAGCGAGGATTCCGTCAATCAAAAAACTTGTAAGTTTTTGTCCTGGAAATCTTGAGCCGTGACAACCAAGAACTTTAAGCTTCATTAGATAGCAGCTTTCAGAATTAAAATATTTTAAGTGTTGCTCTGTTTATTTTTAACCATATCAACAAAATTATGACAAGAAAAATATAATTACAATATAATCATTTCTTGACCAAGCGGGGAATTTCTCATAAATTAAAAGTATGAATAAAAAAGATTTTTACACTCTAAACCCTTCACAACAACTGATTCTTTTGTGCTCCAGAATAAAATTTAATGAGAGCGAAAAAGAAAGCCTTGAAAAAATCATAGGAGACAGGGTTGTTGACTGGGATCAAATCATCAACAATGCTTTCAGAAACAGCATACTGCCATTTATATATTTCCATTTAAGAGCTTTCAGCCTCCTTTCAAAAATTCCTCAGGACGCGAGAGACAAGATGGAAAAATTTTACCACTTCAACACAGCACGCAATACATGGATACTTCTCTCTCTTGAAAAAATTGCTGAGGTCTTAAATAAAAAAAATATTCCTTTTATCCTGATACAGGGCTCCTCCCTGCTTGCAGATGTCTATCCAGACCCGTCTCTGAGATATCTGAGCGATATTGATATTTTAATAAAGAAAGATGATATTTCAGGCATAGAGGATGTTATCGCACCATTGGGGTGGAAAATGTCAGACCATCCCGGAGACAAAGACTGGTGCATAAAAAACCTGAACCATCTGCCTGTTTTTTTCAGGAATGGAGAGCCTGTGGCGCTTGAGGTGCATTTCAAACTCCCCTTTCCGGAGGGTAAAAAAGAAACGGAAGGCAAATGGATATGGGAAAATGTCTCTCACAGTAAAATCCGTTCAAGTGAGGCAAGCATACCTTCTCCGGAGAATATGATTCTCCACCTCTCAATGCATATATCCAAAAAATCTCACATCAATGACCTGACAATAATTCTGCGCCACTGCTGCGATATTTCGGCAATACTTGAGAGGTATGGAGAAAGCGGAATCAATGTTGATTACTTAATCCATACTGCAAAAAGAGCAGAATTATCTGAAGCCCTTTATCATTCTCTCAAGGTGTCAAATTCAGTAATAAGAAAGAATTTTTTAAAAAAAATAGTGGATAAAGTTTCAGAAAATGTTTCCAAAGATGCAAAGGAGTTTTCAGAATTTGTGTCAAAATGCCTTAATGAGGCTGATAAAAACATTAAAATTCCGCTTGACGGGCTAGAATTATTTTTTAACAAAAAGGGTTTTTTTGAAAAATTAAAATTTTTCTTCAGGCATATTTTCTTCCCGCCGCTTGATTTTATGGAAAAAGAGTACGGAGCCTCAAAATCAGAAAAGAGAATTTATCTTTACTATATCTTCAGGCCTTTTCTCCTTGCAAAGAAGTTTTCATGGACAAGGGTTGTTATGGCATACAGGATATCCAGCAAGAAGGAATAAAAACCAGTTTCTTGTTGTTGGTTCTTAGTGACTCGGTGTCCGTGATTTGTTGTCCATAATACGGGTCACGGGGTACGAGTTACTATATTTACTGCGGACTTTACAGACGCAAGCTAAGGCTTGCGGTTGCCGGACCTAATCCAAAATCCCAAATCACGGAAAAATTCATAGGGAGTGAGAAAAATATCTATAGGGATTATGTTGTATGATTTTGTTCTTATATCCTCAAAGATTCTGTTCCTTGAAGTCCTGAAATTATGCCTGAACCTGAAAAGAATATTGCTCAGATTAGAAGGGGTATGCCACCCCCTGTACCAGTTCCAGTGTGTACGGTATAGAGAAAAAATCTTGTCCCTTCTCAGATGATACGCCACTGCTTCCGGCTGGTAGATTAACAAATATCCCTTTTCTTTTAGCCTCTGTGATATGTCATAATCCTCACCGTTGTTACCGCATTTTTTATTGTAATAGCCAACATCAGCTACTGCAGATTTCCTGAACACATTGTTGCTGCCAAAGAGAAATTCCGGATTTTCTATAACCCTGTCGCCCCAGTACTGAGGCATATTGAGCGAACGCCATTTATCTGCAGGCTTTTCACAGTATCTCTCAAGCAGTTTTCCTCCAACCCCTCCAACCCTCTCATCACTGAACTCCTGCATCATCTTTTCAAGCCATTCAGGCTCAGGGACACAGTCTACATCAAGAGAGGCAACAAGATCACCTGAGGCATTTTTAAATGCAGTGTTTCTTACCGCGGAAAGCCCCCTGTTTCTTTCATGGCTGATGATTCTTACAGGATATTTTGACGCAGTAGCAACAGTCTCATCTTTGCATCCGTCATCTATTATCAGGATTTCATCAACTTTATAGGTCTGCTTCATTACTGCTTCAATGCAACCTTTTATAAAACACTGAACATTATAACAGGGGATATAAAGAGATACTTTCATTAAATTTCACATCCTTACTCAAGAGAAATCGGCACAGGAATAAATGTTAGTGCAAAAATTAAAAGCATTAAAGCTCCAATCAGTTTTCTTTTTTTATCAAGAGGAATGAAATCGTAGACTGGGGGTGGGTGCCTGAACCCAAGAATAACAAGAAGTATTGCCCAGAAAAACCATCCGGGCCAGAAATATCCTAACACCAGAAGGACCCCGAGCAGCACCTTTCCAAGAGTTTCAGCTTTTTCGCCAATAATTGCATAGATAATGTGCCCTCCGTCAAGCTGTCCTATTGGGAGCAGATTAAAAGAGGTAACAAGAATCCCAAACCATCCTGCAAAAGCTATAGAGTTTAGTACTATGTCCTGGTTTGCCGGAACAGACCCCAAAGCAAGGTAGCTTATCAATTTAAAAATAATGGAATCGCCAAGCCTCAACCCTTCTGCACTGGTTCCAATTGGTTTGATTTCTGAAAACATAAGTCCCAAAAAACAGGCAGGAATCGCAATGGCAAGTCCTGATAAAGGCCCTGCTATTCCTATGTCAAAAAGGGCTTTACGGTGAGGCAGCCTTGACTTGATTTTTATGACTGCGCCAAAGGTTCCAAGAATGAAAGGAGGAGGCGCTGGAATAAAATATGGCAATGTCGCAGGAACACCATATCTGCGGCATACAAGGTAATGACCTGTTTCGTGAGCTCCAAGAATTGCAAGGAGTGTAAATGAATAAGGAAAGCCCAGAAAAATCTGCCATGGGTCTTTTATTGGGTCACCACCCTCAAAATAAGACCCCATAAACAATGTTGAAACGACGGTCAGAACGAAAAGGAGAATATGAAAAGATGTTTTCTGAGTCATATTTTTTTAAGTTTTGTACTTTGAGCCCTCAACTTTATTTTTAATCCTCAAGACATAATCCTTTTTGATAACACTGCAAACCAATTATTTCAAGGCAATTCTGGAAATTTTGATTACAAAGATTTTATTTTTTTTAGGCTCTTCGCGTAATCGAGTGGGGCATTTCATATCTCCGTCTACATATTGTTACTTACTACTCACTATTTTAAAAAGTATAGCACTATCTTATATTTCTACAATAAAAATTATTTTGACTTTATTAGCTAACATGATAAGAAATTAAGTATGCCAAAGTTTATTAAAAAAAGATCAAAAAAATCAGGACTCCTTCCAGGAACTCTTATACATATTGGCGAGAAAAAGAGCGATGAAGTCAAAATTAAAGTAATAGACTACAATGAAGAAAGTTTTCAGGAAAAGGAAATAAAAACCATAGAGGAATGTTTTATATTCAAAGACAAACCTACTACTACATGGATAGATATAGAAGGACTTCATAAAATTGAGAACCTGGAAGCTCTTGAAAAGTGCTATGGATTTCACTCTCTCATGCTTGAAGACATCCTCAATACAGACCAGCGCCCAAAAATAGAAGACTTCGGTGATTATATATACGTAGTACTCAAAATGATTTTTGAAGATAAAAATAATGAAATTGCAACTGAACAGATAAGTCTGGTTATAGGAAAAAACTTTGTCATCTCATTTCAGGAAGGAATTGAGGGAGATGTTTTTAACGCAATCAGAGAAAGAATAAGAAACGGGAAAGGTAGAATAAGGAAAATGAGCAGTGATTACCTTGCCTATTCTTTATTAGATGCAATCATAGATAGCTATTTCATAATTCTTGAAAAACTTGGAGAAAAAATAGAACTTATTGAAGAAGAGTTAATAGCAAACCCAACACAGAAAACTTTGCAAATTATCAATAATTTAAAAAGAGAGATGATTTTCCTGCGTAAATCTATTTGGCCTTTAAGGGAAGTAATAAGTGGCTTAGAAAGAGGAGAATCATTGCTGATTAACGAATCCACACGGATATATCTCAGGGACATTTATGACCATACAATCCATGTGATTGACACAATAGAGACTTTTCGTGATATGCTTGCTGGAATGCTCGATATCTACCTCTCAAGCATCAGCAACAAGATGAATGAAATAATGAAGGTTTTGACAATAATAGCTACTATATTTATTCCTCTTACCTTCATAGTAGGATTATATGGAATGAATTTCAAGTATATGCCTGAGCTTGAATGGAAATGGGGATATCCTTTAATTCTATTTCTTATGTCTGCTGTTGTAGTTTTTATGCTGTTCTATTTTAGAAAAAAGAAATGGTTCTAGAAAGAAAGGGGAGGAAAAATTATGACAAACCTTAGAAGACCAAATGCTAACGAGGCAACCGGAACTTTTAATCGTTCAAGAAATGTTGTGCCGATGTCCGGAATCTGTACAGCGTGCCACGATGGCTGTACCGGTGGTTGTGAAATATTCATGGCTTCATTCAGGGGTCGTGAACTTATTTATCCTGGTCCATTCGGGGTAATTACTGCAGGAGCAGACAAAAATTATCCTGTAGATTATTCTCATCTGAATATTCAGGGGTATGCTGTAGGGGCAAAAGGTTTGCCAAAAGGAGTTAAGCCCAGCCCTGATACAGCAATCTTTCCAAAAGTTGACACTGAAACAGAGTATGGGCAGAAGAAAAAGATTAAAATGCGCTTGCCTGTTTTTACAGGGGCATTGGGCTCTACAGAAATAGCAAGGAAAAACTGGGAGCATTTTGCAGTGGGTGCAGCTATCTCAGGAATTACTCTCGTTTGTGGTGAGAATGTATGCGGTGTAGACCCTGAACTTGAATTAGATAAAAAGGGGAAGGTGAAAAAGTCTCCTGAGATGGATCGTAGAATAGAAACTTATAAACAGTTTCACAGAGGTTATGGGGAAATACTTGTACAGATGAATGTAGAAGACACAAGATTTGGTGTAGCAGAATATGTATTGAAAAAACATCATCTGGATACTATCGAGTTGAAATGGGGACAGGGTGCTAAATGTATTGGCGGAGAAATAAAAGTTAAGACAATAGAAAGAGCTCTTGAACTAAAAAAAAGGGGATATATTGTTATTCCTGACCCTTCACACCATGACGTTCAAAAAGCATATGAAGAGAGAGAAATCAGAGAGTTTGAACGGCATTCAAGGCTTGGGTTTGTTACCAAGGATTCATTTCTAAAGGAAGTAAAACGGCTTCGAAATCTCGGGTTTAAGAGAATTACACTTAAAACAGGAGCCTATTCTTCAGTAGAACTTGCCATGGCACTACGCTACGGAGCAGAGGCAAAATTAGACCTTATTACCATAGATGGTGCTCCTGGTGGCACAGGAATGAGCCCATGGCCCATGATGAACGAGTGGGGAATACCAACAATCTATTTACAGGCGCTTGCTTACGAATTCTGTGAAAAGCTGACAAAAAAAAGAATCATGGTTCCGGATATTGCTATAGCGGGAGGATTTTCTACAGAGGACGGTGTATTCAAGGCAATTGCAATGGGTAGTCCCTATGTAAAAGCAGTTTGCATGGGAAGGGCTTTAATGATACCCGGAATGGTGGGAAAAAATATTGAGAATTGGTTAAAAGAAAATAACCTGCCTAAAACAGTTTCAAAGTATGGAACAACAATAGAAGAAATCTTTGAGTGTTATGAAGAGCTGCGAGAGGACTTCGGAAAGGATATAAAGAACATACCCCTTGGTGCAGTAAGCGTGTATACATTCTCCCAGAAGATAAAAGTCGGACTTCAGCAGTTAATGGCTGGAAGCAGAAACTTCAGACTTTCAACAATCTCGCGTAATGACCTTATGTCCCTAACAGAAGAAGCTTCAAAAGTTACCGGAATCCCCTATGTGATGGACGCTTACAGAGAAGAGGCAGAGAGAATTTTGGAGAAATGATAATAAGAAGAAATCGGAGACAGAGTGGGATCAGGGAAACCCACTCTGTCTTGAAAATGCAAAGAGAGCCTGCTTAAATCTACCTTTACAAAAGAATTCCTTTTTTATATTACAATATAATAGTTTGTTGCTAAAAAATTTTTATGTGTTAGTGGGAAATGCTTAAGGAAACATATTGGAGGTATAAAGATGAGTAAACATAATGTGCCGGAAATTTCTGAGGGTGTGTACTGGGTTGGTTCAAAGGACTGGAACCGCAAAATCTTTGACTCGCTTATACAGCTTCACCAAGGAACATCTTATAATTCTTATCTTGTAAAAGGGAAAGAAAAAATCGCCCTTATTGATACTGTAAATCCCGGGTTTGAAAAGGAGTTCACAGAAAAACTCTCACAGATTACAGACATAAAAAACATAAACTATCTCATAATGAACCATGCTGAACCAGACCATTCCAATGCAATTCCACTCATAATGGAAATGAGTAACGCCACACTCATTACATCTGAAAAAGGCGCAAAGATGGCTGATGTTTACTATAAGGTTCCTGAGGAAAGGATAAAGAAAGTAAAAGATAATGATACCATAGATCTTGGAGGGAAAACTCTCAAATTCTTTGATGCCCCATGGCTTCACTGGCCAGAAACAATGTTCACATATCTTGTAGAAACCGGAGTTCTATTCCCCTGTGATTTTTTTGGAGCCCATACTGCCGCAGGGCTTTATGACAGCGATGTGGATGAAATACTTTCATACGCAAAGGGATACTTTGGGGAAATAATGATGCCCTATAAGAATATGGGAAAAAAAGCCATTGACAAAATAGAAAACATTGGGATTAAAATGATTGCACCAAGCCACGGTCCTGTTTACAGAAACCCCGAAAGGATTCTTGAAGTCTATCGCAAATGGACTGTTGGAGAAACAAAAGAAAAAGCAGTTCTTGCTTACGTGAGCATGTGGAATTCCACAGAAAGAATGATAAAAACTATTTCAGAAACACTGCTATCTGAAAGCATTGACGTAAAAATTTATAACCTCGCAATTGCGGATTTGGGAAATCTTGCAGCAGACCTTGTTGATTCACGTGCAATTGTCCTTGGCTCACCTACAGTACTTGGAGGAATGCACCCGGTTGCAATGTATGGAGCGCTCCTTGTAAAGGCTTTGAAGCCGCCTTTAAAATATGGCGCAATACTCAGCTCTTACGGCTGGGGAGGGGTGGCAATTAAACAGGCGCTTGAGATTCTTGGTCCTACCAAAATTGAAGTAGTTGGAACACACGAGATAAATGGGCCACCAACACCGGATGACCACCAGAAAGTAACTGAAATAGGAAAACAACTTGCAGGCAAAATAAAGCAGTAACTTTTTCGAGAGTTTAAAGAAACGGGAAGCATTCATTAAAAAACTTCTGGGGTCAGCTTGAAAAGAAACAGATTAGGGTTTTAAAGATTTGAAAGCAGTAGTACAACGCGTTAAAAAAGCCTCTGTAATCATCGAAGGGAAAATTTTCGGAACAATAGAAAAAGGATTTGCCATACTTCTTGGTATATCAGAAACTGATACAGAGGAGGATGTAAAATACCTTTCAGAAAAAATTGCTAACCTGCGTATTTTTGAAGATTCACAGGGAAAGATGAATCTGTCGTGTCTTGACATAAAGGGAGATTTCCTTGTAGTCTCTCAATTCACCCTTATTGCTGACTGCAGAAAGGGAAGAAGACCAAGTTTTATCGAAGCTGCAAGACCTGAAAAAGCAATACCTCTATATGAAAATTTCATTTCCCTTTTAAGACAAACAGGTTCAAAGGTTGAAACCGGAGAATTTGGGGCATCAATGGTTGTTGAAATTCACAATGACGGTCCAGTCACAATAATCCTCGATAGCAGGGAAAGGTAACAATGGCGAATGAAATTCAAAAACAGGGTTTGCTTCAATACACTCCCTATTTTCTGCCTTTTGCAGTTTTTCTTGTTCTAACATCTATTGGCAACCGGTTTGATAATGGTCCCTATATAATTTACCCAATTAAAACAATCATAACTGCTTTTCTTTTATTTTACTACTGGAAAAACTATGAGGAAATAAAATTCAATTTTTCTTTTATCCCTGTAATAGTAGGGATAATTGTTTTTGCAATATGGGTTCTTCCTGAAGGACTTTATCCAAAGCTCAGCCATTCAAGTTTTAATCCCTACAAATTCGAGAGCAAAGAACTGGCATATTTTCTAATCTTTTTCAGACTTGCGGGAACTTCATTGGTTGTTCCCATATTTGAAGAGCTTTTCTGGAGGTCTTTTCTCATAAGGTATATAATTAACCCTGACTTTAAAAGCGTGCCACTTGGAAAATTTACATGGTCTTCTTTCATAATAACAACTCTTCTATTTGCTTCGGAGCACAATGAATGGCTTGTCGGGATAATAGCAGGCGCAGTCTATAATAGCTTGCTCTATTACAGGAAAGATTTATTTTCTTGCATCATTGCCCATGGAGTTGCAAATCTTATTTTGGGAATCTATGTGCTTTCAACCCAATCGTGGCAGTTTTGGTAAAAAAATCAACAATTGGAAGTTTAAAATTCCAATTTACATTTTTGGTTCTTTCTCGTTTCAAGTGGGTAACCCAACTTTACTATAGTCCAACTTTCCTGTAAGCATATAGATTATTATCTTGAGATTTTTGAATGTTCTATAGCCTCTTGCCTTTGCTGCCTGTACCAAACTGTTGAGTCCTTCCAATATGCCATTGCTTCCCTTGCTGTTATACCATCTTATCACGCCGACCAATGTTGTTTTATTGTTTTTAAAAAGGGGGACGTCAGAGTGTGTGAAAAGTCGATTTTCAAAAATGTGAGTCAACAAAATCAATAAGCAAGAAACCACAAAAGTTCAAAAAGTGGGGTTTTCGCATAGTCTGACGTCCCCCTATTTTGAGAGAAAAATTACCTAATCAGGTTGATTGTCTGGATTAATTGTCAGGTAGTTCAGGTTTCTAACAGTACAGTACGGAATATAACCATTCTCTCTGGATTTTTTATAAGTATTATTTATTTTCTTCTTAGATTTTTTATTAAAGCAAGGTTTATTTTCAGAGCATGAAAAAGGGTAATCAATGGTTAATACGAGCTTTCCTGCATTTTTAAAAACATTAAGGTATCCTTCTAATTCCTTTGTAATTTTCTTAAGCGTTTTTTCCCCATCACTATTATAACCATAATAAATATCTTCTTGTCCTATTCCAGTTACTGCATTAAGATATTCTTCATGTTTCCCTAATGGGGCACCATTTTGCGGGAATATACCAAAGTCAGAGTTTTTACTCCTTGCGTATTCTGAAATCTTAACAACAAAGTCAACCATCTCATCCTCTGCTGTTTTTCTATCCTTGCCGCTGTCTCCGTCAGGACCCCAGTATTCATAGGCATCTATAATATCAAGATAAACTCCATCAAAACCTGCCTCAATAATTTTATCAAGATAACTTGTTGGTAACCCAAAGACTATTGCCTGCCATTCAGGTTTCCAGTATTTGACCTTATAGTTTCCGGGCCAGTTAGGATTAGACAGGCCAAGCCACGAAGGAGCTCCTTTATCAGGAATACCATTTTTATCTACATCCCAGCTTTTCTTCCAGTACCATCTATAATCTTCTGCCTCTCCAATACTCACATATGCAAGCACAAGTTTTAGACCATTAGCGCTATTCTTTAATGCCTCAATTTCCTCAGCAGTGAATCTCCCAGATTCACTACCATCTCTTGAGTAATCTATTATGACTAAATCAAATTTTGTCTTTTCTATGGTATTAAGGTTTATATCCTGCAGTTGATATGTAAAATCATTCACAGAATTCCAGGGTATAGATGATTTAACTGTTTGCCCTTCTGCTTTGCTCCAAAATTGGGAAAGAAGAGATATTAAAACTAATGCAATAGAAAAAATAACAGTAAAAAAAGGAAAAAGGGAAGGTTGTTGAAGATTATCACTTTCACTTTTCATATTTTGAATAGCCTTGACAATTACATAAGTATACTCTGCAAATGCCTTGCTATCTCTTCTTGCAGATATACCCAATTCATGACTTTGAATAAACTGTCTGTCCTCTCATCATCACATGATGAAAAGTTCCGGAAGCATTCAGTCTTACTTACCTGAGCAAAAACACCGACCAACGATTGAGGAACCCTAACTGAATCTATATAATGTGTTAAAACACGAATAGACGTATTTTATAATTTTTGTTCTTTTATATATTTCTTGTTGACAGCTCTTTTCATAGATGTCTCCCATTCCCGTCTGTAGTTTTTAATTAGATTATATTTACCCAGAACTTTAAAAATTGGTCAAGGTGTATTTTTTAAGTACTTGTATAAAAATATGATTTATAGTAATATAAAAATATAATTTTTAATCAAAACAAATGCCAATTAAAGAAAACGAAAAGTCTGCACTTTTGGAGTTAAAAAAAAAATTGCAGGAGCGTTATGGGCTTCTCGATTTCAGAATCTTTGGGTCAAAAGCAAGAGGAGAAGATAGCCCTGATTCAGATATTGATGTGATGATTAAGTTGCCAGAGATTTCCTTTGTTATTGAATCTGAAATAGACAAAATCATATTCAGTATTAACTTAAAAAATGATTGTTTCATAACAGCAGTGATTTTTGGGAAAAAAGAATTGGAAGAAGGGCCAATGGACCAGTCACCCTTGTACAAGGCTATCGAAAGAGAAGGAATAACTATTTGACTATTGAAGAGAAAAAAAAAGAATTGGCATTATACCGTTTGAAACAGGCTGAAGAAACTTTTGATGAAGCGGAGTTTCTTCTTAATGGCAAGAAGAGTCCAAGAGCGGTAATAAACAGAATCTATTACTCAATGTTCTATGCAGTACTTGCACTTCTAATATTTGAACCATATTCATCTTCCAAACATAGTGGAGTGCTTTCTTACTTCAACGTTAGATTTATTAAAGACGGAATATTTACCACGGAAATGGGCGAAGCAATAAATACTGCCTTTGAAATAAGACAGCGTGGAGACTATAAAGAATATGTTGAACTTACTTCTGAACAGGTTGAGCCTTTTTTAGAAAAAACAGAAAAGTTTATAAAAGAAGTCAAAAGTTATCTTCAAGCCAAATCATTAATCTAACTTCCGGTTGTCCAACCTCACAGCAATTGTAAAGTGTTCTTTTTCAACAACGTCCCCTATTTCCACTCAAGTAATTAAAATAAGCAAAGATTTTAGGGAGCATCTAATCTCGCTTGTCGTTATGCGTTTCTCATTGTTTTAATCAACTTATCGTACTCATTATGAGATCCTATCCAAAACCATACTATCTCATTATCGTGAGTAATACCGACGGCACGATAATTTCTTGATATTCTAACAGAAAATATAGGACGTGTTGAATGAATTCTTTTGAAGTGCAAGCCTGGATGATAAGGGTTATTTACAAAGCGATGAAATGCCTGTCGTGCCTGTTTCTTGATTTCAACAGGCAAGTTTGCGTAATGCTTCCAAAACTCGTCTGAAGTCTTGGAATTCACAGTCGTTTCAAATCCAATTGTTTGGTTTTTCCTTTTCTGTGTGTTTCTAATGCTTCATCTGCAAGCCGACTGAGGATATCCTCCGAATCAGCGAATTTATTATCCCATTCTCTGTCAGATTCAAGTTCATCAAGTAACCACTTCGCGAGAGTGTTTTGTTCCAAATCAGGCAGTTTAGATGCTCTTTTGAATGCCTTTTCCAATAGTTTTGTCATTTTCTTACTCCTTCGCGCATAACATTTACTTTTAAATTTATTCTATAATAAGAAATATAATATTATTGAAAAAGTTTGCTGTCAAGCTTTTCAGAAAAAGGGGAGGTTGTTGAAAATTATTAATTTAACTTTTCATATTTTGAATAGCCTTGACAATTACATATGCACATTTCTGGTCTTTGTAGAAGAAGGAATCATTTAGATGTTCTCAAGAGAAAACTCATCATAAATATATTAAGCTAACCACCCTCTACAGGAGTCATGAACACTACCTCCAAGGATTTAGTTAGATCTTTCCAACTTGTTTTTATCTAATAATATTTTATCTCTGATTTCACTTATAACTTTATTAAATGCATTATTTAATTGAGTTCCTATTCCAAATGTTGGATTATTATACATAGTATAAAGCCCGGAAAATTCTGTCATCTGCCTGTAACTGCTTATCAATTCTCTTTTTGGAGAAAAAAGGGAAATTTCTATATCTACTTCTCCTTCATTTGAAAGCACTGGCACACCAAATAACCAGATCGGGTCAATAGGAATTGTACACCAAAATAGAGCATTAGGACCTGCTTTTCCATAAAATCTATGGATTTTACCTCGTAGAATTAAGTCTGGATTATCAATTCTCCTTGTTATTATATCAAAAACTTGACTCTCATAAAAAGCTTTCATTACAGCATTAGTTATGCCTACTGTTAATGATCCTTCAAGAGTATCTGCAGAGGTACAAGATGTACCACCTATTTTTTTTGAATGATCTCCTTGAGGTGTTTCATCAATGAATTCCTCTATCTGCACTTTTGCTTGTATAGTTTCAGAGCTTAAACCCAAACTTAAATCTGGTTTGTAATTAAAACTCATGCATCCAATACATGAGATAATTATAAATAAAAAGAACAAAAATTTAGAACTTATTTTAAAAACACTCATATAATTACCCCCTTTCAAAAATTGTTATTTTTTATTCTAATAGTATTCACTATTAATGTAATTTAAGTGGTAGCAAGGAACATATATAATTTTATTAAGCAATCCTCCAAAGCCTCTTGAAATGATTTTCTTAAAGATTCTGTCATATCTTTTTTAACATCTCCTCCTCTAAAAAAGGCACTATGTTCTCCCTTCCCTTCAGATAGTAAAAGCTCATTTCCATTTTGATTGCTTAATTTCATTTCAATAACAACCGTTGATTTTAAGGTGCTTGTAAAGTAACCAGCTCTAACCCAAAAATCTTTAATTTTACAATCAAGGAATAAAGATACTTCATCCTTATCAGATTCCACAGGTTGTATACCAGCTTTAATCAGTTCTTTATTGAGTACTTCACGAAAAAAATCATCAACATTCTTTTCAAGAAAATATTTGTTAGCAGTCCAACCTGTATCAGCAACCTCTTTACCTATATAAGCCTTATCCTTTTCTTCCTTATTGACCTCTCTGATATCTTGAATTTTACCTACTTTTATCATCATAGATTTATTCTTAACCAATGATGGATTTGAATATATAGGACTATATTCCAATTCGGATTTAGGTACGATAGTTGTACATCCTATAAGCATAAAAAATAACAATAACCCGACAGATAATGTTCTTACCCAGAAATAACCTTTCTTGATAAATATAACATCTCTATCCAATCTCTTAGTGATTTTAAAAATCTCCATAGGGGCTTCCTCCTTTTTTTACCTGCAACGATAAACAAAAAGATTAAAAATTAAGAAATGTGTGAACATATTTTTAGTGATGCCGGGCAAAGGAAAATATTTGCGAAAACAAAAATGAAGATAAAAAATAAGAATTTAAATTTTTTAAAGAAATGAGATTTTGTTTGTTGTGAGAAGTGTTCCACCTTTTCTCCTCATGAAAAAAAGAGAAAATCGAGAGGTTAATTCTTGTGCTATTTCTTGAGTTCAACTATATTGAGTTTGATTTATTTGTCAATAATAAAGTGATTACTTGTCAAGCCAATTTAGAAATGTCCTGTTTTTGCCAAAGTAGAAATGTCCTGTTTTTGTAATACAGGACATTTCCTCCATGGATGGTTCTTTGGAGGAATGTATTTCTTTTTTATCTTAAAGGGCTTTAAAGGTTTTT
>MGDH01000025.1 GCA_001790855.1 Candidatus Schekmanbacteria bacterium RIFCSPLOWO2_02_FULL_38_14
TACCATTAAAGTCAGTATAGTTAACAGTATCTGTAGTTTCGCCTGGATCTATAGTACCATTCACAGCACTGTCTTTTATCCCATCTTTATCAGTATCCTTGAACCAGTATGGATGGGCACTTGCATCATAGGTAATACCAAAACGGCCAATATCATTTGTATATTTCTTAATCTCTGCAAGAAGTTTTTCTTCCAGAGTTTCTATTTCTCCTATAAGACCTTCCTCTGTATCACCATCGCCATCATAATCTGGAGTAAGAATTGGCCTTATATCCTCAAAATCGCTAATGCCTGTGTGGCATTTTGAGCAATCACTGAGTTCAGGTTCAAATTTATGGTCATCCTCGCCTCTCATGTGACATTTCACACAGGTATTAAGATTTCCTTCGTGGTTAGCAAACTTGTTTGCAAGACCAGCATACTTTTTGCCTGAATACTCATATCCGCCCTGTACATCAGTGCCAAACAGAATTGCTGCAACCGGGAGATAGTGGATATTCGAGAAACTGCTGATATGACCATCTTCACCTTTACTTGTTATGGAAGTATCCACATCCTTTTTAGATGCCCGTCCTCCATGGCATACCATGCAGAGGTTGCTGTCATCGCCAAGGTCAGCAGTTAACCCTGACGGGAATGTAACACTGCTGAGTGTCCTTCTTTCAAATGCGCTGTTTGTATGGCAGGCATTGCAGTAAAGAACCTCATTCTGAGACCCTGTTAGATGAGAGAAGTCGTTGTTGGCTGCGTTATATGTAGCAGGGTCAGCAACATAGTTGGCAAAACCAGTAGCAGTGTGGCACTTCTGGCATGACTGACGATTCGTTGCCTTCCAGTCATAATGGCTCCATGCCTCACCGCCTTTATCACCATGCGGAGATTCTACCCATTGTTCGTTGATTGTAAGGTTGCCACTGTGTTGATTATGACAGTTTAAACACGCAGTTTCACTATCCTTATCTATATTATAGCCCTCAAGAGCAGTTGTAGATGGATCGTCGAAATGGGTATCAGTTATCACCCTTACATCACTACCATAAGTGGTGTTTGCTGTTGAATCATGATATGCAGTAATCTTGGCATCACTTGAATCAAGCAGTTGATGGCAGTTAGTACAGGTGTTGAACTGGGATGATCTTGCCTTTGCTGTTTCTGTGGCAGCAGTTGCTGGCTCTAACAATTCTTCCGTGTTATGGGCATCATGGCATGTCCTGCACTGGACAGCACTAAAATCAGTAAGATTTGCTGCTCCATCAAGTGCGGTAACAAGAGCAGTATAGTCTCCATCTGTATCCTTATACTGTCTTGCACCCTCATCTGTATGGCACTTGGCACACAATGCCTTTACCTCTTTTTTCTCAGCACTTGCATAGACATCATCCTCTAAGGATTTTGCATGTGGAGAAGCTAAATAGGCTTCATAAACACCAGGATCACCTGCTCCACCTGCACCAGCAGGATGATATGTAAGATGACCTTCAGGAAAGTTTTTGTTATGGCACTGTCCGCATTGTGAAGCTGAAGGGTCTTTATAAGGTATTTCTACGGAACCAGGAGACCCTTTGTGCAGGCTTCCAGCACCATGGCACATCTCACATCCAATTACAGGCCTTGCTACCTGCGTAGAATTTGCGGAATCAATCTCACCCGAAGAATTGACAAGCGAAAGTCCTGCAACCTTTTCATTGTCAGTGGAAAATGGTCCATGACAGGCAAGGCAGTAATCTGCGGTTTTACCGGCAAACTCTTCAGCCTGAAGCTCTTCCTCAATTTTCGCTTCATCAGGAAACCCTATGAACTTTGTGTAATCAGTCGGATATGTAAAGCTTGCAGGCGTAAGGAAATCACTGTAGCCATTGTTTTTAAAGCTGGTATCAAAGTAGTTGAAATTTCCATGCGGTCCTTTAAGCCAATTCACATATACTTCCGGAGTGCTTGATTTATGACATGTAACACAGTTATCCATACCTATCTTTTCAAGGACTGGAACTTCAGTTGCAGTAAAGGTAGCAGTTAATATTTTTTTTCTCTTAAAAATAATCTCCTTTGTCTCAGGGGCAAAGGTATAGCCTTCTTTTGTTGGTGTTACAGTGTAAGTCCCTTTAGCAAGCTTCAGGAATTTAACAATACCACTCACAGGAGTAGTTTTTGTCAGAGGTGTTGACAACTTACTACCACTCAATTCAACTGCAACACCTTCCTTTATATCCCCTTGGATTTTGACTACAAGCGTATATTTTATCTGGGCATTAGCTTCTTCTGCGGAAAAAAACACTGCAGAAAGAACGAAAAGAAGGGCTACGAAAAAAGAAACCTCTTTTCTTTTTAATATTGAAATAACTTTTTCCATTTAATTTTCTACCTCCTTATTATTTAATCTAAATTTTAAATATTGAAACGACCTTTTCTATCTATTTTTTCACCTCCTTAATCCAATAAATTTAAAAAAGCCAAACTCACTTTTTTCATTCACTTTTATGAATATGCAAATTTTATGCCAAAAAAAGAAGTTTTTACTCAACTTGCTATAACTAATTGATTTTAAATTAATTCTATATCATTTTTATTATTTTTTTATCAGACATAGAAATCAACTTTTGTCATTTTTGGAAATTATTTATGCCATACTGTCAGCAATGACAATATTCAGAAGAGAAGGGGGACGTTGTTGAAACCTTGCACTTTACTGACAAATAAAGCTTACAGGGGAAAATGGGAATTGTTAAAAAATATCGCTTAGTAAAGGGAAGAAAAGGAAACGGAAGTTTTTAAAATTCATAATAATGTCTTCCAAAGGACTAAATAAGTTAGGATAAAAAAATTTTTTGATACTCTTTCAGAAAGCTATTTATCCCCACATCAATTAGTATTCCATTAAGTTTCTTCTTTGATTTCTACCTTGACATGCAGCCATAAAATGATATATTCTTACTGTAAGATTGTAAGGAGGCAAGGAAATATGCTTGCAAAGAAAACATCAAAAAATCAAATTACACTGCCAAAAGAAATTGCTAAAACATTTCCTGATACTAAATACTTTGATGTATCAGTAAAGGATAAAAAGATAATTCTAATACCAGTCAAAATAATCCCTGCGTATATGACACTTGAAGGCATCAGAGAGAAAATAGAAAAACTTGGTATTGCTGAAGAAGACGTAACCAGGGCAGTGGAATGGGCAAGAAAAAAAAACGCTAAAAAGGATAGTTCTTGATACCAATATACTAATATCCGCACTGCTTTTTAGAAAAATTCAAATCTGTAAGAATTGTTAAGGCTTCAGATTTTTTAAGAGATTTCTGAAAAGTCTTTCTTTGTTACTCAAACTTCTTCAGTATTATCTCTGCCAAATCCGTGATATTGAGGTCGTCTTTGGGTTTTTCACGTGACCAGAAAAAAGCATCATCCCATGTGTGCATTCCTGCAAGTTTTGTTTTCCCGAAAACTTCTTTCTTTGCAACTGAACCCTTGAGGTCAAAACCCGGTTTTGATAGGACAACAAGGTCAGGTCCCTGTCCAACAAAAGGTCCGGAATAAACCTCGTCCCTTAAAAAAACCTTCTCGATAATTTTTTCTCCCTCAAACTTAAGTCCTTCAAGCCTTGCTTTTATCTCATTTTTCAAACCCTCTGCTTCTGCCTTATCAACAGAACCCTTAGGATATTTGCCTTTTATATTGATATAGATTCTGCTCGGGTCAAGGACAAAGGCTTTTGTTTTTTCTGAAATCTGTTCAACTGATTCCGGATTAGGGGAGGTAAATTCAAGGTATCCCTGCTCCTCAAGCCACCTGTTGAGATAGACCTCTTTTTTAATCAGTGTGAAACCATGGTCTGAGAGCATAAAGAACTCGCCCTGCGACGGGTCTCCTCCGGTTTCTTTTTCAAAACGGTCGTAAACTTTCTTTATAAATGAGTCTATCTTCCTGTAGTAATCAATGAACTGATGATGATAAGGATGCCCTTCGTCAAGCAAAGAATCCCACAGGAAGTGGTGGAGCCTGTCAGTTCCTGTTATCACAACCTGAAAATAATCCCATTCCTCCTTTTCCCAGAAAAACTCAACAGCCTTTTCCCTTGCTCTTGTGGTTCTGTCAAGCTCCCTGAAAAGGAAATGGTGGTCTTCCCTTGCCCTTTGAGTGTCTATGTCAATCTGATATCCAATGCCCTTTAATTTTTCTACATATGATACAGGAGTGACTGCCTTAGCCATGTCAATTGCTACAAAGCCTGAAACAAGAACACCATTGATTGCTTTTGCAGGATATGTTGATGGCTGGTTTATCACAATGCACTTTTTGCCTTTTTCTCCCAGCTTATCCCAGAAGGTTGGCGCCCTTAAGTCCTTAAAGGAAGGAAAGGTCATCTTATAGGAGTTTTCCTTGAGGTCAACAAATCCAAAAATCCCGTGTGTTCCCGGATTAGCGCCAGTCATGAAACTTGACCAGCTCACAGAAGAAATCTCAGGCAGGGTTACTTTCATCTTGCTAAGACTGCCTTTAGCTGCAATATCTGCAAAAGCAGGCATTGTTCCATCTCTGACAAAACGCCTGAGAAGCGAGTATGGAACTCCGTCAATTCCTACAACACAGACGCGCTTTTTTTTCTTTCGCTTGAAAAATGCCATTTTTATTTAAATCCAAATTTCAAATGAATGAATTTCAAGAAATAATTATTTTTTAAAAATGTAGAAACAGGTCTTTAGACCTGTTAACAACAGACCTGAAGGTCTGTTTCTACAAAAAGATGACATATATAATTTCTTGTTTCAGCTCTTCAGAACTTCTACTCTTAAAACAGCTTTGAACTTTGAACTTTGTCATTTGACATTTTATATTATATATAACCAAGGTCTTTCAGCCTTGCCTTTATCTTTTCTTCCTCATCTGTGCTATATTCGCTCTCTCCTGAATTTGGAATATAATTCATCAGTTCAAGGGTTCTTAATATCTTTGCAACGCTTTCATCTTCTTTTTCCTTATCTGTCTCAATAAGTATTTCAGGATTAAGCGGCTCTTCGTACGGGTCCGAAACCCCTGTAAAATTCGCAAGCTCGCCTTTCAATGCTTTTTTATATAGACCCTTTACATCTCTTTCTGCCAGAACAGGTATTGGACATTTGCAATAAACCTCAACAAACCTCCCTATGAGCTTCCTGTTGTAATCCCTTATATCTCTGTAAGGAGAGATAGCTGCTGATATTGCCACTACATCGTTGCGTGTAAGAAGATGGCAGACAAAGCCTATGCGTTTTATGTTTGTATCCCTGTCCTCTTTTGAAAATCCCAATCCCTTGCTAAGGTTAGTCCTCACCACATCACCGTCAAGAATCTCAACCCTCATACCTCTTTCAAGAAGAATCTCTTCAACCCTCGTTGAAAGGGTTGATTTGCCTGAACCTGATAAGCCTGTGAACCATAAAGTAAAACCTTTCATTAATTCATTCCTCCTTTAAAATTAACTAATAACCAATAAAATTAACCAATAACTAATAACATATGATTAATGACTAATAACTTCTTCTTCATTTTCTCTCGTAATTATCCACTTGCTGCAACAATCCCTCATAAGTTATATGTTATATATTATTAGTCATATGTTATATGTTAGTTAAATCATTGTCTTCCCAATCATTTCTTTGGGAACTGTTATTCCGAAAAACTGGAGTATTGAGGGAGCTATATCATAGATAGAGTAAACCTCCTTTATCTCCCTGAAATCTTTCTTTGGCAGATTCCAAATGATGATTCCTTCCTGGGCATGGTTGGCATCATCAGGACCTGTGTCATTTTCATAGCTGTAGATTGAACCCATTCCAACTGAACCTGCTGACCGCCAGTCCAGATTTCCAAGATATACTACGAGGTCAGGAGGAACATTGTTGCATTCTTTATATATATCCTCAGGCCTGTGTGCTATCGTATCTATGCGGTTTCCCTTCTCATCAGTCATCGCTTCAAGTTTTGCTTTTATCTCATTGCGGAATTTTTCATAATCCTCCTGAGGTATAATTCCTTCAGGTTCTCTTCCCTTTACATTGAAGAATATTCTCGAATAATAACCGCCTTCTCCCCACGCTTTTGTTCTGCTCCAGTCAATCATGTTCATTTTTAATGAGGTCTGTTTTTTTGGTTCTTCCTTGAGAGCCAGATAACCGTTTTTTATAAGCCACTCATTGATACAGATTGCGCCATGCATTGTCTTTGCGCCGTGGTCTGAAACAATAAGGACAGATGTATCCTTATCTATAAGTTCAAGGGTTCTTCCAATTTCACTGTCAATTGCCTTGTAATAATCAAAAATTGCATTCTCAAAAGGGTTGCCGGGTTGATAAAGTCTGTGTTTTTTATCAGAAAATCTCCAAAATCCATGATGAATTCTGTCTATTCCCATTTCAACAACCATTGCAAAGTCATAGGAATCTTTCTTGTAGAGATGTCTGAATGCCTTGAAGCGGCGTTCTGTCATAATATATATAGACTCAAGGAGTTTTTCTTTCTCATTGGTCCTGAAATCCTCAACATCAATTATGTAATTTCCGTCAGCGGCTTTATCCAGTTCATATTTCAAATCATCTGGATATGTATACTGCACATCTTTATTGGGTGTTAAAAAACATCCCACTATGGCGCCGTTTAAAGGCTTTGGAGGATAAGTCTGCGGGACCCCAATAATCAAAGATTTTAACCTGTTTCTTGAGAGGTGGTTCCAGACAGTTTTTGCCTTTACATAGTTGGCATTTGCAAAATATAAATCTTCATATCCATAACTCTTTCTGTTTCTAAACCCGTAAAACCCGAGCATTCCCGGGTCATAAGAAGTCATCATTGCTGTCCATGCGGGAACTGTAATTGGAGGAATTGTAGACCTGAGCTTTCCATAGATTCCTGATTCAGCAATTTTTTTGATATTTGGCAGAGAATCAAGCCACATATCAAAAAGAAGTTCGGGTGTGGCGCAATCAAGCCCAATCACTAAAAGTTTTTTCATCTATTCATCTCCTGTTTTATCCTCTGTTATTTCTTCATGCTGTCAATCAGAATCTTTGCAACTTCAGGTCTTGTAAACTCAGGAGGAGGTATCTCTCCTTTAGCAAGCATTTCCCTTACTTTTGTTCCGCTTAAAATCATGTGAGACTCTTTACCGTGCGGACAGGTCTTTGTTGATGCCATGTTGTTGCAGGTTTTGCAGAAAAAGCTGTGGTCGAAAAACATCGGTGTTATATCAATTTCAGCAGGATCAAATTCCCTGAATATATAATGCGCATCATAGGTCCCGTAATAATTGCCAACGCCTGCATGGTCTCTCCCCACTATGAAATGGGTGCATCCGTAATTTTTTCTGACAAGGGCATGGAAAATAGCTTCCCTTGGTCCTGCATATCTCATTGCAGCAGGAAAAACTGAAATAGCAACCCGTGTTGAAGGATAATAGTTAGAAAGAAGAACCTCGTAGCATTTCATCCTTACATCAGCAGAAATATCATCTCCCTTTGTATCACCAACAAGGGGATGAATCAGGAGTCCGTCAACTATTTCAAGAGCACATTTCTGCAGGTATTCATGTGCCCTGTGAATAGGGTTTCTTGTCTGGAAAGCAGCTACTCTCTCCCATCCCTTTGCCTTAAAAAGGACCCTCGTTTCCTTAGGGTCAAGGCGATGGTTTAAAAATTTTGTATGTTTTGGCCTGTGCAGAAGGGTTATCATGCCACCAAGATAAACAGTGCCAATTGAATCTAAATACTGAACTCCGGGATGTGCCTTGTCATTTGTCAGCAACACCGCTTCAGCTTCATGTTCTTTATCAACTTCATATTTCTCTTCAAGATGAAGAATTCCAAGAAGATTTTGGTCAGAATCGTACATTGCTATATCTGAACCCTCTTTGTAATCTTCTCCTTTTCCATTTTTGACTGAAAGATTTACTGGAATTGTCCACGGAAGGCCATTGCCAAGTCTTTTCAGGTCAAGTACGTTTATATAATCATTCTTTGTCATGAAGCCTTCAAGGGGGCTCATTGCACCGGTTGCAATCATCTCAAAGTCGCTTATTTCCCTGCTGTTCAAAACGATTTTTGGCATACCGGAAGCCTTGTCCTCAAGTATGTCATGTTCCTTTTCTTCAACAATTCTGTTTACCAGTCTTCCACCGTGGGGTTTAATCATTTTTCATTCTCCAAGCTTTGAGTTTTAAGCTGTCAGCTGTCAGCCATCAGCTTTCAGTTATAAGTTATAAGTTGAATTTATAGGTATCCTAAATTCTTAAGCCTTCTCTTTATCGCCTGAAGTTCATCTGGAGTTAGTTCTTCCTTATCCTTGTTGATTTCCTTCTCGCCTACAAGGTCTCTTAAAACATAAACTATGAAATCAGTAGGAGAATTAAATCCAGAACCTTCAATAAGGCTTTTAATCCTCTTATAAATCACCTCAGGAATCTTTATTGTAACCTTTTTTACCATATTGGACTCCATTAAGACTACATTAATACTCTTATCAGAGTGCTAATGTAGTAACATAATCGGATTTTGTCAACAACAAATTAAAAAAATCTTCTCTCTTGACAAAACCAAATCTGACAAATAATCTTTAATAAAATAAGTAAAAGTAGGCTTTGAAAACAAATGAACTTACCCAATAAAATAACTCTTTCAAGAATCTTCTTGATTCCTCTTGTGGTCTTTTTCCTTCTGTATTCTCCAAAATTATCCATGCATATTATTGCTGCTGTTATTTTTCTTCTTGCATCCCTTACGGATGTAATAGACGGCTATATTGCAAGGAATAAAAATCAGATAACAACTCTTGGAAAGCTTCTGGACCCAATTGCTGATAAGTTATTGACTTCTGCTGCATTAATTTCCCTTGTCGCATTAAGACGTATTCCTGTCTGGGCAGCATGGATAGTGGTTATAATAATCGGAAGGGATTTCTGTGTTTCAGGACTCAGAGCTATTGCAGCAACACAAGGGTTCGTTATCTCTGCAAGTAACCTGGCAAAATATAAGACTATTATAGAAGTCGTAGGCATTCTCATTCTGATTCTTTCCGGAGGGAAAAAGAATTTTTTCTATTTCAGGGAGTGCGGACTGATAGTAATATCCCTCGCTATGGTATTTGCAGTAATATCCGGATTTGAATACTTCAGATGTTTCTGGGAAAAAATTGACCAGAATATTGGGACATGAGTTAAGTTTTTTGGAGACAACATCCGGATTGCTTCGCTTCGCTCGCAATGACGGTCAAAAATGGACTGTTTCAGCAAACTGCGAGTTATATTATGAAAGTAATAAAATCAAAAAAACAGATAAAAAAAACTGTTGACGGGATTAAAAAATCTCATAACACCATCGGCTTTGTTCCCACAATGGGGTTTCTTCACAAAGGGCACATGAGCCTTATCAGCGAGGCAAAAAAGGACTGTGACAAAGTTGTGGTAAGTATCTTTGTTAATCCAATACAGTTCGGGCGGGGAGAAGATTTTAAGGCTTATCCGAGAAAGACAGATTCAGACCTTTTAAAATGCAAAAAAGCAGGAGTTGATATTGTGTTTCTTCCGGAACAGAAAGAGATGTATTCTGAAGGTTTCCAGTCCTACGTAAATGTCCCGAAACTCTCAAACCATCTTTGCGGGATTTCCAGACCCGGCCATTTTGCCGGTGTTGCAACAGCCGTATTAAAACTCCTTAATATAGTAAAACCTGAAAAGGCATATTTTGGAGAAAAAGACTATCAGCAGCTGATAATAATAAAGAGAATGGTCTCTGACCTTGACCTTGACGTCAGGATAGTTAATATGCCAATTATCAGAGAAGAAGACGGGCTGGCAATGAGTTCAAGAAATAAATACCTTGGCAACATTCAGAGAAAAAAAGCAAACATCCTTTTCAGGGCACTTGAAAAAGGAGAAAACATGGTAAAGAAAGGCGAAAAAAATCCTGAGAAAATAATTTCTGTTTTAAAAAAAATGATTCTTTCAGAAAAGACAGGAAAGATTGACTATATTAACATCTGTAATCCCCATACATTGGAAAACCTTGACAAGATAAGCAGTGATGTCCTCATTGCCTTGGCTGTAAAAATTGGCAAGGCAAGGTTAATAGACAACCGCCTTGTAAAAAGATGAACATCCCCCCTATGGATAACTTTTCAGTAACTGTTGCAATTCCCTGTTTCAACGGAGAAAAATATCTTTCAGATAATATTGTCTCTATCCTCAAGCAGTCAAGAAAGCCTGATGAGATTTTAGTGGTTGATGACGGCTCAACAGATTGCTCTGCTGAAATTGCAGGAAATTTTCAGGAGGTAAAGTTAATCAGACACCTCTCAAATCTCGGGCTTGCTGAAAGCCGCAACACAGCTTTAAAGAATGCCTCAGGGGATATCATTGTCTACTTAGATGCAGATATAATAGCTCACCCAAAGCTTTTAGAATCTCTTCTTAGCCAGTATTCATCAGATGATATAGCCGGAGTCGGGGGAAGAGGGATAGAAAACAAATGGGGGATGGGGGGATTTTCAAGAAAAAATGAGGCAAATAATATTTACAACCAATGGAGAAGCCTTCACGCATCTCAGGGGTTTGGTGAAAAGTTCATTGACGGAGTTAGTATGTTATGGGGATTATGCTCATCATACAGAATAGAAGTTCTCAGGATTATAGGAGGGTTTGACAAGATTTACAAAACAAACGGTGAGGATGTTGATATTGGCATTAAAATAAATAATCTCGGATTAAAACTCGTATATACCCCTGATGCAATAGTTTACCATAGACGCGATGATGATTTTGATTCCCTCAGAGAAATGCTCTTTCGTTGGTATTTCTGGGGTTACAAAGCAAAAAGAAAAAACAGAAATCCGGCTTTTGCCAATTATATGAAAATCATATTATTCGCTTCCATAAAAAATATCATCTACGATTTAATAAATAAAAAAAACCCTTCTTTGGCTCTTCTCAGCCTGAAGGCCTCAGGGATTGAACTCAAGGCAACTTTCAGGGCTCTTTGGGAAAACTTGAAAGAATAAAAAAATATGATACCCTTGCAGATAAGCGTAATAATTCCTACTTTTAATCGCTGGGATATTTTACTTCAGTGCATCTCAGCTTTAAAGGAACAAACCCTTGACCCTTCAAGCTATGAAGTCATTGTAATAGATGACGGCTCTACAGATGACGCTTATAAAACATTCATATCCCGGGAAGGGACAAATAACTTTAAGGAAATCAGATTCCCAAATTTAAGGTATTTCCATCAGAAAAAAAATGGACCGGGCAGTGCAAGAAACTTAGGAATCAGGCAAGCAAGAGGAAGAATTCTAATATTTTTAGGCGATGATATCATAGCTTCTAAGAATCTCCTTGAGGAACATCTGCTTTTTCATAAGGAAAAATTTCAAGGAGAAAATTTTGCATGTTTGGGTTATGTTACATGGCCATCAGAGTTCCAATCTACTCCGTTTCTTCATTTTATGGAAAACTGGGGACAGTTTCTTTATGGAAATGTAACCCATGGAGAAGAACTTAATTACAATTATTTTTATACCTCTAACATCTCTTTAAAAAAAGAATTTTTGGATAAAAAGAATCTTTTGCTTGATGAAAACTTCAAATATGCTGCATGGGAAGATATTGAGTTTGGCTACAGACTGGGAAAAGAAGGGCTGAAAATAATCTTCAATAAAAACGCCATAGCCTTTCACAACCACATTCCAACCATAGAATCTGCAATGAGCCGTATGGAAACAAGCGGAAAATCGCTTTTTATTCTTTTGAAAAAATGGCCTGAGTTTGCTAAAAATTTCGGTTTTGTAAAAGCTGAAAAAGGATTTATCCCGCGTCATAGGTTAATAAAATATATTATAAGAAATAAGCTGTCAGTTTCAGCTATGGTTGGATTATTAAAATTATTCAAATCAATCCCTCTTAGTCCCCCTTTACCAAAGGGGGATTTAGTGGGATTTTCATATATAAAGAAAACACAAAATAGGCTCTTAAAAGAGATTTATAAAAACATCCTTTTATTTCACCTTCAGAAAAATTTTGAAGAGGCGCAGAAAAATTGTCAGCTATAAATTTATCAATTGTAATCCCCAACTATAATAACATGGAAATTCTTCAAGGATGTCTGAACGCCATCTATTCCTCCAAAACAAATTTTCCTTTTGAAGTCATTGTCGTTGACAACGGTTCCAAAGACAGCATCAGTGAAATGGTAAAGGAATATTTTCCAGCGGTTAAACTCATAGAAAATGAAGATAATCTCGGGTTTTGCAAAGCTACAAATCAGGGAATTGCGGTCTCAAACGGAGATTTCATTCTTCTTCTTAACAATGACTGTTTTCTCAAAGAAGATTCCCTGAATATAATGCTTGATGTTATTAAAAAGGACCGGACAATCGGCGCGCTGGGATGCAGACTCGTTTACCCCGGCAAAAAACTTCAGCCATCCTGTTATCATTTCAGAACACTTTTCTCAACCTTTGCTGAAGAGTTTTTTTTGAACAGAATTTTTCCCAAAAGCCCTCTGTTTTCAAGACACCCGATGACATACTTTGACCATAGCATAACCAGAGAAGTTGACTGGATAATGGGTTCCTGCATCCTCACAAAAAAATCAATCCTTGACGAGGTTGGCTATCTTGACGAGATGTCATCCACAGGGGATGAAGAACTCTGCTACAGAATAAAGGAGAAAGGGTACAGGATAATATTTTCTCCTGATACGGAAATAATTCATCTCCACAGGCAAACAGCCTTCCCGTCAGGTGAAAAAATTTCCAGCAAATGGATTGCAAAAATGACATTTGAATTTTATAAAAGCGCCTGCCTTTCTTTTGCGCATCGCTATAAAGGAAAAAAACTCGGCTTTTTCATCTGCATAAAAAAAACAGGAGCAATTTCAAGAATAATCCCCTTATGGATTCTTGCCTTTTTTGGCAACGAAAATGATCCACTGCTTTATGGAAAAATAAAAGGGTTCTGGAAAATTATCAAAACAGAAAAAAAATTCTTAAAGGATAATATCTTAAATCAAAAACCGCAGATTCTGATGCTTGGACCTGATTTCAGAGTAAAGGGAGGAATATCCCGCCTTGTTCCTAAATATTTCAATTCAATTCTGGCTGAAAGTTTTAATCTTAAATATCTTCCAACTCATATTGACGGGACTAAAATTCAAAAGTTTTTTATTGCAGTTGAAGCAGTTTTTAAATTTTTCTTGATTCTTTTTCAAAATCCCCCTTCAATAATACACATCCATTTTTCATCAGGTCCATCTTTTTACAGAAAATCGGTATTTGCTTTCATCGCCCGTTTATTCAGAATAAAAACAGTCCTTCATTGTCACGCTTTTGATTTTGATGACTTTTATCAAAAATCCCCTGTTGTCTCAAAACGCTACATAGAGAAAATTCTGAAGTCTGCTGACAGAATCCTTGTTCTCTCCTGTTTCTGGAAAAATGTTTTTGGGCGGATTTCCGGAAGAAATGACATTTCAATAATACCTCCGGCACTGCCAATTCCCCTTCCTGATAAAAGAGAGAAACAGAAAAACTATTTTAAAACTGTTCTGTTTCTCGGAAAACTTGAAAAAAGAAAGGGAATATATGACCTTATTGAAGCTGCAAAAAGTATTCTTGATAAGACACCGGAGACAAAATTTCTTTTTGTTGGAAATGGAGAAATAGAAAAGGTTCAAAAGATATGCAAGGACAAGGGAATTGAAACTCAGGTTATCTGCGCTGGTTGGGCAGAAGAAAATGAAAAATCAGCGTTTCTGAAAGAATCTGACATGCTGGTCCTGCCATCCTACAATGAAGGACTGCCAATGGCAATTCTTGAAGCAATGGCGTATGGTCTTCCTGTTATCAGCACAAGAGTCGGAGGGATCCCTGAAATCATAACCGAAGGAGAAAACGGCTTTTTAATTGAACCGGGGGACATTACCGCATTAAAAAACTCAATTGTCAGCCTTCTTGACAGTGAAAAACTGAGAAAAGAAATGGGTGAGAAAAACAGAAAAAAAATAGAAGAAAGTTTTAATATAAATGATGTTTCGCTGAAGATAAAGAATGAGTATGAAAAGCTTTTAAATTATGAAAAACAACTTAAATAAGATATCGTATTTTATTTATTATCTATAAAAATTTTTACATGGCAACCTTTGAGCAATAAAGTAAATATTTGTGGAGTTAATTTTGATAATATAACAATGGAGGAGTCCCTTTCTCTGATTCAAGGTTCAATAGAAAACAAAACTCCTTCAACACTATTCCACCTCAGTGTTGACTGTGTATGCATAGCAAGCTCTGACAAGGAACTTGATGGAATTTACAGAAAATCCACTCTTGTCTTGCCTGATGGAATGCTTCTTGTATGGACAAGCAGGCTTCTTGGTACTCCTTTAAAAGAAAAAATTTCAGGACCTGACCTTCTCCCGAAAATTTGCGAAATGTCTGCAAAAAAGGACTACAGAATATTTTTATTAGGCGGCAGGGAAGGAGTGGCAGAAAAAGCTGCCCGGGTTTTGCAAAACAGGTATAAAGGATTAAAAATCGCAGGATATAGCCACGGATACTTTAACAAGGAAGGAGCTGAAAATTCCAGAGTCATTGAAACAATACGGGACAAAAAACCTGATATACTTGTAGTCGCGTTCGGAACACCTTTACAGGAAAAATGGATTTTCAATAACTTGGATAGTTTCAACCTGCCCCTCTGCTGTATCGGAGTTGGAGCAGCCATTGATTTCATATCAGGAAACATTCAAAGAGCTCCGGAATGGATGCAGAAAAACGGGCTTGAGTGGCTTTTCAGGCTGGTTTCAGAACCAGGGCGATTATGGAAGCGGTATCTTGTAAAAGATATGAAATTTTTCTATTTGATTTTAAGACATATCATTGATAAGAAGAAAATATATTTATAAAAGAAAATTATGCTAAAACAAGAAAACTGGCTTATAAGCCGTACACTGCAACTTTTTGATTTAATTGTTATCATTGCTTCATTTTTCGTTTCATATTATCTGAGAAATTTTTTGCTCAACAGAGTCTCAGGTGAAATTCTCCCTCTGGGAGCGTATCTTTGGATAATAATTATAATCCTTCCGGTCTGGATAGCTCTGCTTAAAAACCAGAAAATTTTTGGAAGTTTTCACATTGAATCCCCATATATCTTTTCAAAGAAGATATTGAGAATTTCATTTCTCGGAATACTGATTCTCGGAGCAATAATATTCTTATTCCAGAAAAAATACTTCAGCCGTACTTTTATAGTCTCATTCGTCTTTTTAAGCTCACTATCCCTGTTTGCCCTGAAAACTATAGTTCACCTTGTCTTCTCAAGGCTTAAAAGCATTGGCTTTAATCCACGCCACATAATAATTGTTGGAACAGGAAAAGAGTCAAAAGCGCTTGCCAGAATAATTGAAAACCATAAGAAATGGGGGCTAAACATTCTCGGTTTTTTAAAAATAAAAGAAGAAGAAGAAATCGAAGAGAAGGAAATGAAAATATTGGGAAGCGCCAGTGACCTTTTGAGCATTCTTCATAAAAATGTGGTTGATGAAGTGATATTCTGTGTTCCAAAGGAATGGCTTCCTGAACTTGAAGATAAACTCGCGCTGTGCGAGGAGGAGGGGGTAAAAACAAGGCTTCTTGCAGATTTTTATCCAAGAATAATTGCCAAACCGGAATTTGAGGAATTTCACGGCATACATCTTCTCACATTCTCAACAACTCCACAGATGAATTCCGAACTGCTTTTGAAAAACATAGCTGACCGCGTTCTGTCTTCAATTCTCTTAATTTCCCTCTCGCCCATTTTCCTTATTGTCTCAATCCTTATAAAGCTGACAAATCCGGGACCTGTTTTCTTCAGGCAGGTAAGGGTCGGGCTTGCAGGAAGAAAATTCATTCTCTACAAGTTCAGGTCAATGATAGTTGGCGCTGAGGAGAAACTCCCGGGAATTCTGCACCTGAATGAAAGAAATGGACCTGTGTTCAAATCAAAAAATGACCCGAGAGTTACAAAGACAGGCAGGTTCCTGAGGGCAACAAACACTGATGAATTGCCGCAGCTTATAAATGTTTTAAAAGGCGATATGAGCCTTGTTGGACCAAGGCCTCCTCTTCCTGAAGAAGTGGAAAAATACGAAGGATGGCAGAGAAGGAGACTGTCTATGAAGCCCGGCATGACATGTTTCTGGCAGATATCAAGAAAAAGAGAAATGGATTTTTCCCAGTGGATGAAGCTTGACCTCTACTACATTGACAACTGGTCTCTGCTAACAGACCTGAAAATAATACTCTGGACAATCTCAAAAATAGCCTTTGGAATCGGGATTAAACAGATAAAATAGTTTAAAAAAGGATAGTTAAAAAAAGCTTGACAAATATCTCTCTTGTAAGTTAACTTCTCGAAATATTAAAATATTTCTAACATAATCTTATATTGATTTATATAAAGGATTTACTATGCAAAAAAAATTATTTTTTTTATCTTCAATTCCTGCTCTAATTATTATCTTAGCTTCTGCCCTATTGATTTCTTCCTGCTCATCTAATGATGGAAGTGGAGGAAAAGCAAACCTTGCGGAAAATTACTCATCAAGCAAATCAAAAAAAGCAAGCAATCCAGAAGAAAAAGTCATCCAGCCTTTATCACTCAATATAGACGGAGATGCCCAATTCAGATTAAATGCTCTTGGCGGAACCATTGAAGTAGTAGATCCTCAAAACTCAATTTATGGAGCAGGCTTAATAATACCTGCCAATGCCTACAGAGACAGCAACTCGCCATATATAACAAAACAATGGTTCGGTGGAACAATTGAGTTTGTTGGAGTTGCAAGTCTTGAAAAATTGCCTGAAGGGTTAAAGTTTCCGGAATCAGTCGAAGGAAAAATAACATATATCAATAAGAGTAAAAATTTAATCTTCTCAGGGATTATGACAAGCGATATGAAAAATGATTTGCGAAGAGTCTCATCTAACGAATCATTCAAAACAGCAGTAAATGAACTTTATCAGAGTTCCCAAAACGGTGGAGAGCCTCGTGTAATAGTTCCATCAAATCCGGACCCAAGCTTTAACCAGAGCAGAGATCTGAACTCTGCAGTCCTTATAGTCCAGGCAAATGACGGAAATAAAGATAGTTATCTCTCTTTCTTGGTAGACGGAAGTTTGGGAGATAAGATCATTTTAAACACAAATCTTACGGACTTCACAGAAGACACAAACGAGTTCACAGATACTGATGTTAAGATTGGGAAATCTTACACATATTTTGTAAAAGCCAGAAACGCAAATGAGTCAACTCCATCAGGTTCTGTTGATTTCAGTTTAACTGATAGCTGCTCATTCACTATCACAACTGCTAAAGCCGCGTGTGGAAAATCAGGCAAAAATCCTCAGATAGAACTTGTCTGGAAAACAGACAACAATGCTACTTCTTATGACATTTATCGTAATGATAAATTATATAAAAGCAAAATCGAAAATACAACGTTTACTGACACAAAAGTAACTGCTGATACAGAATACACTTATTTTATAAGAGCAAAGAGAAAGAATGACACAATTGATTCAGACCCTGTGTCAGTAACAGCAACAGTATCAGCGCCTGGAGCTTTTGCCCTCACTGCTCTCACTGCTACCCCTTCATGCAACGGGAAAGATAAGAAGGGAAACGATAAGATTCAAATAGAACTTGTTTGGGAATCTTCAACCAATGCAACCTCTTATGATATCTACCGTAATAACAAAGTCTATAAAAAGAAAGTAACAGACACCGAGTTTACTGACAGCAAACTAAAAGCTGGTAGCACATATACCTATTTCATTAAAGCAATCAACTGCAGTGGTTCAGCCACATCAGATACTGCGACAGCGTCTGCAAAGGTAGACGCCCTTGAAGCACCTACTCTCAAAGCAACAACTGCTGGATGCAATGGCACCAGTCCGCAGATAAAACTGGAATGGGAAGCTGATATTGATACAATGGATGCTACAACAGGATGGTCAGGAACATCTGTAACAATTTCTTCGGATACAACTAACATAAAAGAAGGAACTGCTTCTCTTGGATGTGTAGTTGATGCAACCGGAAACGGAGAGATCAGCAAGTCTTTTAGCTTAAGCTTTAGTACCACTACTTATACTATGAGTTTTTATACAAGATGTAGTGCTGCTTCCTCTCCTATTAAATTTTTCCTTCGTGATAACGCAGGAAATGAAAGTTATTGGAACATTACCACAGCTTCAACACCCGACACTTTTCTTCAACATACGATTAGCTTATCATCACCTAATAATAACAATAATGAAACAAAAGCTGATCTCACCAATATTGCTTCATTGGGATTTAAGTCATTGGCAGCTTCAACAACATATAATTTCGATATAATTACTTACGAAGATACGGCTACAACTTATGATGTTTACCGTGATGGCAAGCTTTATAAAGATGAATTAACAGCTAAAGAGTTTACAGACAAATTTGTAAAAGCTGGAACAGAATATACTTACCTTGTTAAATCTGTTAATTGTTCTGATACAACTGATTCTGCTCCGGTTTCAGAAACCGCTTCTGACTTATGTAAGGATGCTCCTGAATCATTTACTATTGATTCTACTTCAAGCTGCAATGGAAAAAATCCCCAGATTAAATTAGAATGGAAAGCATCTGAAGGAGCTGCTTACTATAATATTTACCGTAATGATGAACTCTACAAAAGTAACATAACAGGAACACAGTTTATAAATTCTAACATCGTAGCAGGAACTCCATACACATACTATGTTAAAGCCATAAATTCTTCTGGAGAAACAGACTCTAATACTGTTACTGAAACAGCATTATCCACTTGTACAGCCACTATACCAGAGGCTTTTACCACCTTTACAGCTGAATCCGACTGCAGCGGCAGCAGCACTAATCCTCAGGTTAAATTAACTTGGGATAAAGTAAGCGGAGCAACTGCATATGATGTGTACCGTAAAGGAGCTTTATATAAAAGCAATGTAACAAAATCTGTCAAGACTATAAAGCTTGTACAGCTTTTAGAACCACCCCAGTTCACAATAACAACAGTACCGAATGCTAGTATTATTGGGGCTCCAATAGCAGGCATAGCTCTGAGTTTGCAAATCAGTTTTGACATCTCAGACTCATTGAATTCAGGTCTTCCTATTGTTGGCGGATTACCTACAAGAAAATTTAAAAATCCTGTAACAATAAAAATCCCGTATTCAAAGGAAGTTGTAGATAAACTTAATATAAAGCTAAGCAAACTTAAACTATACGAGTTTCATGGGTCTGCGTGGAAACCTCCGCTGACAATTGACAGAATTGATGAAGATAATGGATTGATTTATGCAAAAGTCAAAGAGTTCTCCATATTTCAGGTCTATGCACCTTATAAAATAGCCAACTCGCTTCCATTAATAATTGATGAAAAAAATGTAGAAGAAGATATTAAAGGAGTCAAGGTTGAAGGTGAAAAGGGAATCATTAATATCACATATAATTTGAAGGATACGGAAGGAGATTCATCAGATATAACCATTGAATACAGAAAAGCAAATGCAATTCCTGATTTAGATCAAGGCTGGACAAAAATAATAAAAAAGAAAAGTATGTCGCCCGGAAATAACAGTTTTTCATGGAACAGCAAATCTTCAATAGGTGCTTTATCTGGATATTACCAGATTAGGGTCACACCATATCAGAAAATCGGGGGAAGTCTTTTTAAAGGAGGAGCAGGCTATTCAGATGTTTTCAGAATTGATAACTCTAAAACAGAAATTAATGCTCCAACCAAACTAATAGGCACTGTTATTGACGATGATGATAGTTCCACAATTCCACAAGTTTCCCTGACATGGACTGCAAGCACATCAGATGATGTTTCAGGTTACAATATCTACAGACAGGCCCGTTTTGATGCAGGCTATGAAAAAACTTTCAGAAAGGTCGGAGAATCAAGCTCAACTTCTTTTAACGATGATACACTTGTATCATCGTTCTATGAGGCAATCTACAAGCTGACAGCCTTTGACTCTTCAGAAAATGAAAGCAATTTTTCCAGAGATATCAGATTAGCCAGTGTAGTGCTGGGCGCTTATTACTATTAACCATGATAGAGACGCTTTCTGTCTTTCTTTAATTTTTTTACAGCCTTCGGTAGCCTCAGGGTGATTCGGAATGATTTTCAGGGCTTCCTGATAATCAGACATGGCTTCATTATATGATTTCTTTTTCAGGAAAACATTTCCCCGATTATAGTACGCATCAGCAAGTTCCCTGTCAGTAGCAGTTATTTCAGCAGGGGTCAGTTTAAAAGTCTTTCTCTCCATAAGAAGTTCTATAACAATATCAAGTTCTTTTAAAGACGAATCCATTATCTCTTTTGAAAAAATCTCCCTCCAAACCGCATTATGGGCAATATAGAGGGAATAATTTACACCTTTCATCAGAGGTGCGATATTAGAGGCTACTTCAGGATTTGTTTCGCTGAGCGATTTAATCTTCTCAACGGCTTTTACTGCATAGGGATGAAGCGGAATTATTCTCAATGTGTTCTGATAATCATAAAATGCTTTTCTGTACTGTTTCTTTCTGTAAAAGATATTTCCCCTGTTGTAATAGACATTAGCCATTTCTCTTTCCAGAAAGGAAACCTCATAAGGCCTTAGTTTGAGTTTCTTTCTCTCATCAATAAGCCTGATAACCTCATCATACTCTTTTATAGCTGAATCCGTTTCCCCATCTTTAGCATATTCATTTCCGATTTCATTATGGGAAAAACATAAAATACGGTTAACATCAGCCACATAAGGGTTGAGTCTATGGGCTATTTTTCCATTCTCAATGGATTCCCTGAATTTGCCTGTTTTGTAGAAACTCAGGGCAAAAGCATATCTATACTTTGGATTGGCAGGCTCAAGTTCATTTGCTTTTTCCAGCAAAGGCACTGATTCCTCCCATTGCTCTCTCATTGAGGACCTTTCAGCTCTGCTATAATAAATATCTGCCATCAGCGGTTTCAGTGAATCAATATATCCGATGGAGAAAAGGACAAAAACAGCGATACCTGCAATTATTTTTAACGGGACTTCCCCGTATTTTTTGATGATTTCAGGATATGAAAACTCAAACCTGAACTCCTCACCATCCCGGGAAGCCATAACCAGCCCCATGCAAAGCCATAACAGCATTGTTGGAACTATCTGATAAAGGTTGAAACTGAAAAAGCTATGTGTCAAAGTGGCAGGCAGACTTGAAATGAGTCCGATTGCGACAATCATCAAATTTTTTTCCATAAGCCTGAGAGACTTTATTGCTTTATAGAAAAAAGTTGCCAACAGGAAAAGAAAAGCAGAAATTCCGAGGATTCCTGTTTCAGATGCAATCTGGAGATAATCATTATGTGCCCAAAAGGGAAGGTCCTTGTTAACTTTTAGCTCATTTGTTGTTCTGAATTTTGGTGACTGAACTGAGTAATTGCCAAGCCCCACTCCAAACACCGGATATTTCTTTATCATCTCAACAGCGCTCTTCCACATTTCAAGTCGCAAAAGAGCAGTTAAAATCTTATATTCGAATTCCGTATTTTTACCTGCATCAGGGTTTATTGTTTCAATAGATTTTTCTGAGCTTATAAAAATTGTTTTAAAAATATATGACTTTGATGATAAGAGTATTCCTCCAATGACAAGAACGATTATAAAAACTATCGCTATCCTTTTTTCTTTAACAGAAAAAGCTTTTTTCTTTTTTTCTTTTATGTTAAGATTGTATAGTAAAAAGAAAACTACAGATGAAACCAAAAAACCTAACCAACCACCCCTCACAAATGTAAGAATCAGGCAGGAAAAAACAATCAGGAAACCGCCTCCCCAAAAAACTGCTTCTTCTGTTTTAGAGCTTTTTATAAAAAGAGACAGGCACAGAGGGAGTACTGCAATCAGGTATTGTGCTAAAAAGTTGCTGTGTCCAAGCGTAGAGGTTACAGTTGTATTAAGATTAAAACTTATAGCAGTGATATGCTGGTAAATACCTATGCTTGAAATCCCTATTGCCGCGATTGCAGAAAATGACAGAACAATTTCAACCCATTCTTTTTTTATGTTGTTGAGCACAAGGTAATAAAAAGAGAGGAAAAAAATTGTATTTATAATCGAATTTTCAAAAGCGGAGATGTTCAGAGCATTTTTAAAGGAGAGAAAACAGCTAATTAAATATAGTATAATTGGCAAATCCAAGCCACTTTTTCTGAAGATAAATTTCTTTTCTGTAATTATCCTGAATGCCCACAGGTTCAATGCCACAAGCGCGAGGATTTTGAAAACAGTGGCTTTTGGAATTGGATGGCGGTCAATAAGGTCAGGATGAAAAACAAGAGGGACCCCTATTACTGCTAAAACAACACAGATTAAAATTGCTGTCTGGAAAATATTTGCCAACCTATTAGTCATAATTTCTTTTGTTATTGAGAAGAGCTTTTCTTCAGGACTATACTAATTTAAACTTCAACTGTAATCAAGCCTTTTAAGAAGCGCCTTTGGAATTCTTTAAGCGGAAAAAACCGCCTAATCCATTAACCATGCGGAGCAGATCTGCGAGGTATCAACTTCCAAAACTGTTCGGGAACAGGTCTGTCATTCCGCCTGCCTGCGGTAGGCAGGCACTTGATGCGGAATCAGTGTTTCCAGTAAAAATGGAAATCCAGTTCATTTTAATAGTTCCCCGTTTTTGTTGGGACGACGTCTGGATTCCAGCTTCCGCCTGCCTGCCTGCCGGCAGGCGGGAATGACAGCCATTAATGTTATTTTTACCACAAGGCTACATGAAATGTAGCCAGTCTGTTGGTTTTTATATCACTTCCGCTGGAATATGCTTATGCAGCAATATGTTCTTAAGAGGCAGAGGTATTCTTTTGTTCGGCAGGAAGACAAATTGTAAAGACTGTTCCTTTGTTATGCTCACTTTCAACCTTAATATCCCCATGATGTTCTTTAACAATACCATAACTGATGGAAAGGCCCAATCCTGTACCCTCGCCTATTTTTCTTGTGGTGAAAAACGGGTCAAATATTTTCCCGAGATGTTCAGGAGCAATACCGCAACCAGTATCAGAGAATTCTATCTTTACCATATCTACCCCGGAGCCATTCCCGTTAATATATTTTGAAGAGATAGAAAGTGTGCCACCTTCTGACATAGCTTTCTTGGCATTTATTATCATATTTGTAAAAACCTGCTGCAGTTGTGCGCTATTTCCATAAATCTCAGGCACACCTTCATCAAGGTTTTTAATCAGCTTAACATTGCAAAGTTGAAGCTGATGCTCTGTAAAAGTAACTGCTTCATCCAGCACTGTATTGATGTCAACAAACCCAAACTCCACTTTTGATTTTCTTGAAAATTTTAAAAGGTTTTGCACTATTGTTTTGCAGCGGATTGATTCCTTCTCAATACATTTATGGTAATCTACTATTTTCATAATATCCTCTTTTGCTATATTTTCTATACCCTTTTTTTCTATTTTCTGGTTTATAAGCTGTGAATACCCGAGTATTCCTGCAAGAGGGTTATTAAGCTCATGTGCAACTCCTGCTGCAAGCTCACCGATTGCTGCGAGCTTGTTTGTCTGAAGAATTTGTGATTCAAGCTCTTTTCTCTGCCTGATATCCCTCATCATACATACAGAACCAATTACCTCTCCGTTTTTATCATATAAAAGGCTGTAACTTCCTTCTACAGGAATATAGTTCCCGCTTTTAGTTTTAAGCTTACACTCGTAATTTGATATATATCCAGTCTTATATAATTGCTCAATAAGACTTTCTTGGTTTCCTTCAGGATTTAATATGCCAATATGTTCCCCTATTAATTCTCCATCCTCGCGTTCTACAAGTTTTTTAATGGCTTTATTTACATTTATAATTATTCCGCCTTTATGAGTTATTACTATTCCATCTGCTGAAGTTTCTATAACCTTTTCCAAAAATTCCTTCTTTTCTACTATCTCTTTTTCCATACGTTTTCTTTTTGTAATATCCTTTGCAATAATTAATGAACCGCAGTATTCATTGTTATCATTCAGCACCCTTGTTTTTGAAACATTAACAGCCTTTGTATTTTCCGAACCTGAACTCCCTGACACAGAAGAAGGATTGGTAATTATATAATCAAACTCTGTCTCTTCTGCTTTAATCCCCTCGCTTAATCCCTGGTAACAACTAAAAAAATCAAATATATCTTTATTTAAGACATCTTTCGTGAAGCCAAAAATATTTTGTGAAGCCTGATTAAATTTCAGTATTCTCCCAGACTTATCAAGAACAATCAAGCCGTCTCTCATATTCCTTATTGCCTGTCCAAGCCCGGCTTCAATTGGAGAGAACATCCTGTGTTTTATTATGAAATAGGTGAAGCATAATGTCAAAGTCAAGGTTGCAGAATCCACAAAAATTCTTCTCATCAATTGGTTTGAAATACTATGTGTAACACTAAGTGTCATAAAAGTAATAAGATATGCAATGGAAATCATTACAATCTGCTTCCTTTTTGATGCACTGCCATTTTTAAACCCCATTGAAAGCAAGAATATCATTAAAATCATGCTGACAGCATGAAAGGTAAGGATTACAAAACGATATTCACCTATTATTATAACATAAGCAGAATCCTCTACAGCAACGCCTTTTGTTATAAGGTTAGTTCCTGCACAATAATCTATTAAAGGTAAAAGGGGAAAAACAATGGCAAATACCATGAAAGGAACAACATATTTTGGTGTGCTGATAAAACGCGGATAATAGATAGAACTTACCAGCAGTATTAAAACAGATGTAAAAATAAAAGCAAATCCAAGTATTGCAGGGTTAGCCATTGCAGCAGTTTCAGCGGTTTTTGCAGTTCCCTGACAAAAGGTGCTTATGCCTACAAGCACAGTAGCTAACATCCAGAGGCCAAAAATCTTATTCGGAAGAGCCTTCCTATCCTTAAAATAGACAAAGGTTCCAAGAAAAACATGCAAAATTATAGAGATAAATAATATTAGAGTCATCTTTTTTCCTTATATTATTCTTTCGCCTAATATTTTAAGCAATTGTCATGCCATAATAAAAGGTTTTTAAATAAAAAAAATAACAATCCAATATTTCAAATACTTATTATAATTCTTTCAGATAGTTTAAATAAAAGGGATAAAGATTTGTTTGTTTTATAACAGAATTCGTCAAAACAATAACGCAGCAGAAAAGATTATCATTACATTCCTCGCTCTATTTCTATTCTTAATTGCCGGAGGGGGGAATCGAACCCCCATGGAGCTAAGCCCCGCGGGATTTTGAGTCCCGTGCGTCTACCAATTTCACCACTCCGGCATAAAGTTTTTTCAGGGAATTAATTATATTAAAACAGAGTTCAAGTCAAACTATTTTAAATTACTCTAAATATCCCCTTTACAAAAAATATCTAATATGATTAAGAAGACCTTTCTATAGAAAAATAGATTCCATCTGGAGTTTACCCTCACAGAAATAGTGGCTGGAATCATCATGAGCCAAAGGCTCACAAAGAGGAATGAAAATAATCAGGCGTCCCGCCTGTCCGAGGATATTCTCGGGTCAATGAGAGTAGTAAATCATAGCAAAATACATGAAGGAAATTAAAATTTAATTTTTTTAGGAGAAGAAATGGTAGTAGGAGACATTGTAAGAAACAACGCGAGAAATTACCCAAATAAAACCGGTATCATATCAGGCGGAAAGAAATTTACCTGGAGCGAGACAGACAGAAGGACAAATAGTCTCGCAAATGCATTGCTGAAACTTGGAATGAAAAAGCAGGAAGGTGTTGGTCTTTTAGCCCCTAACTGTTCTCAATGGCTTGAAACTGCTTTTGGAGTTGCAAAAGCAGGACTTCGTCTTGTACCTCTTAACATGGCTTTTGTTGGAAGAGAACTTGCCTATATCATAAATAATGCAAAAATCAAAACGCTCTTTGTAGATGCCAGCAAGGCGACTTTGATAAATGACATACGCTTTGAATTAAAGGAAGTTGAGCACATAATAGGCATAGGAGAGAAGCACGGATTTTTCCTTGACCATGAGGAGATGGTAAAATCAAATTCCTCAAAAGACCCTGAAGTTCCGGTAAGCCCGGATGATATATTTCTTCTTCCGTACACAAGCGGAACAACAGGACAATCAAAAGGCGCAATGCTCACCCACGCAAATAATATCGCAGAAGCCCTGTGCGCAGGATGGGAGTTCAGGCTTCAGCCGGATTATGTTGCCCTCACAGCCCTTCCGCTTTACTTCATAGGAGGCTGGGGAGGCTCTGCCATTCCGGCTCTGATAAGGGGATGCACACATATCTTTATAAATTTTGATCCTGAGCTGTTGCTTAAAACCATTCAAAGTGAAAAAGTTAATTATACCCTTCTTGTCCCAACAATGATTAACCTGATATCCAATCACCCTGATGCCGGCAAATATGACTATTCAAGTCTTAAAGTAATACCTTTTGCTGGTTCTCCTCTTCCGGTGCAATTATGGAGAAAGGCTGCCAAAATTTTTGGTAATGTATTTCAGTCTATCTATGGGTTGACTGAGGTATGCGCTACCATAACAGTTCTCCAGCCTGAAGAAGTCCATGTTGACGGAGATGAAAAACAGCAGAGAAGACTCGCATCAATCGGAAAGGCAATGACAGGGTCAAGCGCAAGAGTGGTTGATGAAAACATGAATGATGTCAAACCCGGAAGCGATGATGTAGGTGAAATCGTTCTAAGGGGAAACACTGTGATGAAGGGTTACTGGAAAGACCCTGATACAACAAAGGAATCCTTTCGAGGCGGATGGTTTCACACAGGAGACCTTGCAAGGGTTGATGATGAAGGAAACATATATATCACTGACAGACAAAAGGATATGATTATAAGCGGAGGCAAAAATGTCTATCCAAGAGAAATTGAGGAGGTCCTCTATACCCATCCGTCAATTCTTGATGCCTGTGTCATAGGAATCCCTGATGATAAATGGGGTGAAACCGTAAAAGCTGTTATTGTTTTAAAAGAAGGCAAGACAGCAACCCATGAAGAAATAATCGAGTTCTGCAAACAGAATCTTGCCTCATATAAAAAGCCGACTTCTGTGGACTTTGTTGCTGCGCTACCAAGGACTTCAACCGGAAAGATCCTGAAACGCGCTTTGAGAGAGCAATACTGGGAAGGAAGAGAGTCGAAGCTGGTATAGGTTGTCACAGACAGATAAGTTACAAGTTCAAATGACAAAATCCAAATGTCAATTGAATGTCAAAATCCAAATATCAAAGGTTTCAGGCATTTGGGTTTTGAATTTCATTTGAACTTTGAGCTTTGACATTTGAGCTTCTTCCCTCAACTTAATCCTTTACTAACTTTAGGAATTTTTTAAATAATGGAGTGCCTGCATTTTCCATCAACTCATACATTATTGCTTCAGTTGTGGATATAACAGCGCCTTCTGTTTTCATTCTTTCTATTGCGATATCGTGGTCAACACTGTTTCTTGAGCTTACACCATCTGCCATCACAAAAATCTTGAACCCGTTCTCAAGCAAATCAAAAACTGTTTGGGCTACACATATATGAGTTTCAATACCGCAGACAATTATCTCTTTTTTCCCTATTGATTTCATGGAAAATCCAAAATCACCTGAACCGCAGCAACTGAATGTTACCTTTTCAATTATTGGGATTTCCTTAATAACATTTGCAATCTCATCTATAGTTTTCCCGAGCCCTTTAGGATAATGTTCTGTTATAACCACAGGGATAGAGAATAGTTTTGCTGTCTTTAAGAGTTTAATAATTTTATTTTTAATCTCATCCTTATTTTCCACATACGGATAAAACTTCTCCTGTACATCTACAATAACAAGAGCGGTATCATTTTTGTTTATAATCCGACTGCTGCGTTTCATAGTCTGCCAAACTCCTTAACCAAGAAATTTTTGGATAATCTTTCCGTCAAACAACCCCTTTGCTAAAAACATAATACCAATTCCTATGATAATATATAAAAAATTCTGAAAACTTCTTTCCCTGTGAGTCTGAGGGATGAGGTCTGAAGCTGCAATGTAGGTAAAAAATCCTGATGAAAATGCCAGAAGCGCTCCAACAGTTTCAATGGATACGTTCTTTACCCAAAGAATCGTAAACAATGTTGCAATGGGTGTTATTAAAGAGATAAGAATGCTATAGTTAATCACTGTTTTTCTAAGCTCCTTTGCAAAGAAAAGAATGCTTGCAATTGCAATCCCGTCAGGTATTTTATGGGCAAGAACACCAAAAGTAGCAAGATAACCCAATCCATCGCTCACTTCAAAACCAACTCCGATTGAAAGCCCGTCAAAGGCTGAATGGAGAGAAAGGCCAATAACAGCCAAAGTGCCGAAGCTATGGTGTCTCTTCCCTGTTTCCTCCTCATCAGTATGTGAATGGACCAGCATAACTGACTCAAGGAGATAAAAAAGCAAAAATCCTCCTAGCGTAAACCACAGGGCATTATGATTCAGAGCAATTGCCTCCGGAAGAAAATGCAGGAAAATCAAGCCAAGGAAAATGCCTACTGACAGAGAGATTAGTTTGATTGAATTCTTTCTTGCCCATTTCTCGCTGATTATGAGAATGGACATTCCAATTATCCCGCCAATCCCTGCAAGCAGGCTATAGAAAAAGATGGTGAGCTTCATATCCAAACTCTATCCTGTTAAAGTTTGATAAAAACTTAAAACTCTATTAAAATCCAGGCATCCCCGAAAACCACTTCTCTTATTAAGGCGCCCCGGGGTGTATGCCACGGCTCTTTGTGGAAATTGAACAATTTAATTCCTTCCTAAAGATTTAAAAAATTAAATAGCTGAGCTTAGTCCAAGAAGCAATGAAAAAAATCTTAACCTTTTTTATAGAAGCAAGGCATTTCAGTGGATAACTATGTTGATACTTTAAAAAAAGAGTGGCAGTTTTTTTAAGTTTTCAGAATAGGACTAACGTTCGTGTTCAGCCGCGTTGTGCAGCGCAGCAACGTCAACTGCAACACGATGTTAGGCGCGCCACTAATGTCATTTTTCCGTATACTTCCCATACTGCTTGACATCTACAGGCAATTCTATTGCGAATTGCCTAAGGTTTTGTATCAACTCATCGCTTACTGACGGATCAACAGCATACAGCGAAACGGTAACACCACTAGCAACTACATTATTAGAATTGCAAGTGTACCGAATAACAAGTTAAGGATTAGTGGCGATCTCTCGTTTACTCCAAACGCCAGATATGTGATGGCAAGTAGGAACGTCCAAAGTGGTGATGAAGTAGAAGATGTAAACTCATATCTTGTCACCCCAAAAACATGGTGAAGGACGACGTTCTTTGCTATAGACATATGGATATATGTATCATCAAGAGGGTAAATCAGGTGACCTTCATTCAAATTGGTTGAAAGGATTACCAGCACTATCACCGTTACCCAGTACACACCCATGATGCTAAACAGTGGCCAATGTTTTCTAGTCAATGCATTCATTTGATTTCCCAATAGGTTAATGCGCCAAACATATATTAGACTGCCTAAATATTTTTACAAACACTGCAATTTCTGCAATCTAAGCCTATTTTTACGAAACAGACTTACTGGTACAAATCGTTCAGAACCTATCAACTGGACTAATGACACCTTTACCCCCTCGGTTCAACACGTGGGTGTATAACATCGTTGTCTTTACATCACTGTGCCCAAGAAGCCCCTGGACAGTTCTGATATCGTAACCATCTTCTAACAAATGGGTTGCAAATGAGTGCCGAAATTTATGACAACTGGCAAATTTTGTTATGTTGGATAAGTTCAAAGAATATCTTTGAACTCTTTTCTAATTTCAATCTTATTTCAATCCCAAAACCTTTTTAGAAACAATTACTCCTTTGTGCTGGATTAAAACCTTAAATATCTCACCCATCCCGTCTGGTAAAAGCAAATTCTTGATTGCTTCAAGCTCAGAAAAATATCCGGCAGTAAAAGCCTCTTTCCCCACTGCAAACTTTGAAACGTAATCAAGAATCCCGCCTCTTAGGAGAAAATCCCTCTGTGTAATAAAATCTGCAGGCCGAAATCCGTTGATGGAACCATGATAATCAAGATCAGAAAAATTCACATGCGAAGTTATGTCCTTCATACCAATATCCTCATAGGGATTGTTGTCAACCTTATGCTTCCTGTAACAGCGCAGTGTCCCGTCAGGAAAAATCCCTGAGTAGAGTTTATCAGCTAAATCTCCATAGTCAATGGTTATAAGAAATCCTCTTTTTAGAATATTTGAAACTTCCTTTAACCAGTCAGATATCTTTAAATTAATTTCTGCCTGACAACCTTCCCTGAGCTCTATCCCGTAGCGTTTGATATATTCTTTAATCTCCTCTTTTGAGATTTCTCCGGACCCCTCTATAAATTTAGTTCCGTCTCATGAAACATATATTTCCTTCAATTCTCCTTTTTCTTTTCTTATCCTGTGGACAGGAAAGCTGTCAATCAGTTCATTTGAAATTACGCACCCTTCAATCCCATTACCCTCAAGCTTCTTTAAACCTGAAGCAAGCATAACCTTTTCGCCATGCTCAGCCAAAGCATTCCCAACATCAATAAGCAACCTTTCATTTCTCTCAATCACAATAAATTCAAGTCTGCTGTATAAATCTTCATTCTCCATTTTTAAATGCTTCAATATATCCTTCGCAAGTATGCCTTTCCCAGAGCCTATTTCTAAAACTGTAAATTTTCTGTTTTTAATAAAATCAGCAGTCCTGCTAATCTGGTTCGCCATCGCCTGCCCGAAAACCGGGTGAAGCTCACAGCTTGTGTAATAATCAGGTATTGCGGCAGGTTCTCTTTTTTTCGTGTAGTATCCAAGTTCGGGATAATAGAGAGCCATCTCCATAAAGTCAGCAAATGTAATGGCTCCCTCTGTCTCTATTTTTTTAATTATAAGGTCTTTGAGAGATGAATTTTTCAATTACTAATCCTCTTATGCATAATAGGACAGCAGAAAGAAGCTGTATCGTGATGTCATTGCGGGGAGCAAAGCGACTGAAGCCTGCCTACCGGACAGGCAGGCAATCCTGGAGTCTGTCCTCTGTTTCTTATTTAACTTTTATTTTTAGAGAAAAATGAAAAGGGCAGGAATTTCCCACCCTTTCCCCTGAGGTTTGGGTTAATTTCTGGACGGTAGCCAAGCTCTCCTTTCTCAAGAGAGGGACGGTTCATCAAAAATTCTTTTTTATAAACTGAATCAGATATTGAATAGAATGAACATTCATATTCCTTGCTCATTATTATTGCCTCTTCAGGGCAGGCATCAACACACAACCCGCAAAACACACATCTGAGCATATCGATTTCAAACCTTACAGGGTATTTCTCAATTGACTTGTCAGAAGACTCACCTGCCTCAATAGTAATACACTCTGCAGGACAAACAGTGGCGCACATATAACAGGCAACACATTTTGGACTTCCATCCTCCCTTTTGTTTAATATATGCACACCCCTGAGGCGTTCTGAATATTGTCTTTTTTCTTCAGGATACTGAATGGTCGGTTTATCACCGAGAAAAATATTTCTGAGAAGCGATGTGATGGTCAGAATCAACCCTTTAAGAATTGCTGTCACATGGGCTTTTTCTTCTGAAATTCTTTTTTCCATAAAATTCTATCCTTAAAACTCCTGACTTTTTAATACCATCCCTGAATCACCTATGTTGCCGTAAGTCATGCCTTTAAACGAAAAAACTTCCTCTGATAACATACAAAAAACATCCTCTGATTTTAAAGTTTTTAAAGGATAATCCATTCTTTTCATAAGCTCTGCTATTATCTCCCAGTCACCTTTTGAATCAGCGGAAGGGTTTAAGGCTTTGTTGAGCTTCTGAACTGTTCCTGAATAATTTGTAAATGTCCCTTCCCTCTCGGCAAATGTTGATACCGGAAGGATGAGGTTAAAATATTTCAATCCCTCTTCCATGTGGGTTGCATGGGTTACTGCAAACTCAACTTTTTTCAAAGCCTCCTTTATTCTTTCATTCCCGTTCCTTCCTGCTATTATTCCTGAATTCATAAGATACAGGGCTTTTATTTTCCCCTGATTTATAATATCCAGCAACTTTTCTGAATCTGCAATCTCCCGGACCCCGATTTCGATTGCACCCCTTGTATTTGGATTCTTGTCTTTTCTCCTTAAAAGACTATCCTCCATCTGTAAAGCGCTTTCCCTGCCAGATGTCTCGCCAAGCAGAATGTTTGGGGTCTTTATCACTTCCTTGAAATACTTTCTGAATAAGAATATGTCTTCATTTGTCCTCTGCGGAGAGGCAACAGCAACTATGCTTTCAGGACCATATTTCTCTTTGATGCTCTTCAGATTCCCGTGGAGCATCGTGAGTGATTCGCCATATTCAAGTGTTTGCAAATCATCCCCTGCCTTCCTCAAGGCATTCCCCAACCTGTTAGAGGCATTTATGGATTTATATGAAAATCTCCCTTCATCGCATAGCCAGCTTCTGTTTACTGAAGGATTGTAGCGCGATAAAAACCTGTGAACAATCTGGTCATCAACTCCTCCTGCAGGATAGGAACCCATACTCTTGTTAGTACTGCATATAAAAATATTGCAGCCTGTACTGCATACAGGACAGACCGATTCTATCTTTTTTAAAAACCATACCCTGCATTTGAACCTGAAATTCCTGCTTGTTAGAGCACCAACAGGGCATATTTCAAAAAGATTTCCTGAATATGGATTATCTATAGGTTTGTCAAAAAAAGTGGTAATTTCTGTTTTGCTTCCTCTTTTTACAAACTGCAGTTCCCTTGTCCCGGTTACCTCCTCGCAAAAACGGATGCACCTTGAACAAAGAACACATCTCTCTGTATCAAGAACAATATTATTGCCAAGGTCAATCTTCTTTCTTTTTTTTAGCTTGTCATTTATTTCAATCCTGCTGTCGTGGAGCGCAAAGCTCATGTAATAATCCTGAAGGAAACATTCACCTGCCTGGTCGCATATAGGGCAGTCAATCGGATGGTTAAGAAGAAGAAACTCCATAACACCCCTGATAGCCTTCTTCACCTTTTCACTCTTTGTGTGGACTACCATCCCTTCAGCAGCAACGGTCGCACAGGAGATTACAAGCTTTGGAGCCTTCTCAACCTCTACCTGACACATCCTGCAGTTTCCAGCCCAGCTTAAATCCTTATGGTAACAGAAATGAGGAATAAATATTCCCAGCCTCTCAGCAACCTGAAGAATACTTGTCCCCTGCTCTACTTCTATCTCTCTTCCGTCTATTGTTAGTTTTGGCATAGTTATAATCTTTACAAAAATCCAAATTCCAAATGTCAAATGAATGTCAAAATCTAAATACCAAAAGTTTTAGTGATTTGAGTTTTGGATTTCATTTGACCTTTGGGCTTTGACATTTGCCATTAGCTTAAATTACACCTTTTCTCTCTTATATGGTATTCAAACTCATTCCTGAATCTTTTTACAAAACTTTCAACAGGCATTGCGGCAGCATCACCAAGAGGACAGACTGTCTTGCCCATAATATTGTCACAGATATCAAGAAGCATATCCACATCAGATTTTTTCCCTTTCCCATCAAGAATCCTATGTATTATCCTTGCCATCCATGCAGTACCTTCCCTGCAGGGACTGCACTGTCCGCAGGACTCATGGGCATAAAAATCTGCAAGAACAGAAATGCTTTTTACCATGCAGTCTGTCTCGTCAAAAACAATTATAGCGCCTGAACCCAGCATTGACCCTGCCTTTGCAACAGCCTCATAATCAAGATTCAATCCTTCAATATCAGAAGCTTTTAAAACAGGAGTCGAAGAACCTCCGGGTATTACTGCTTTTAATTTTCTTCCTTCCTTAATCCCTCCTGCATATTCATCTATAAATTTTTCCAGCGGGAAACCAAGGTCAACCTCGTAAACACCGGGTCTGTTCACCTTTCCGCTTATGCTGAAAAGCTTTGTTCCCTTGCTCTTCTCAGTGCCAATCTTTGCATAAGCCTCACCACCATTGAGAACTATCCATGGAACTGCTGAAATCGTTTCAACATTGTTGATTATTGTGGGCGACTGAAATGCTCCAACCAGCGCAGGAAAGGGGGGCTTCAGTCTTGGATAACCCCTTTTCCCTTCAAGTGATTCAAGAAGAGATGTTTCTTCTCCGCAGACATAAGCGCCTGCTCCTCTGTGTACTGTAATCTCAAGGTCATAACCGCTTCCAAGAATATTTTTGCCAAGGTAGCCAGCCTTTATAGCCTCTTCTATAGCCTTTTCAAGCCTTGTTGTGCTTAAAACAAATTCACCTCTGATATATATGAAAGCCTGTTTAGCCTTGATTGCGAAACTGGAGATTATTATCCCTTCAATAAAAAGATGAGGGTCTTTCTCCATAAGATATCTGTCTTTAAATGTTCCCGGCTCACCCTCATCAGCATTGCAGACAAGATAGATTGGGCTTTTTGTATCCTTTGGCAGGAAACTCCATTTGAGCCCTGTCGGGAACCCTGCGCCCCCCCTTCCGCGAAGCCCTGATTTCTTAACCTCCTCAACAAGTTCAAGCGGAGACATCTTAAATGCCTTATGAATAGCCTGGTATCCGCCACTCTTCATGTATGTCTCAAGTTGGTACTGTTCAGGAACTTCTGTGTTTTTTAAAAGTATCTTTTCCATTATTTTACCTTTCCAGTTCTCCTGCAATTATATTCAAGCTCCCGAGGATTGCTATTGCATCTGAAACCATTCCTCCCTTGAGCATATGAGGAAAAGCCTGGTAAAGAGGAAAACAGGGAGGCCTGAGCTTTAATCTGTAAGGGTTTTTACTCCCATCGCTTACTATATAATATCCAAGCTCGCCATTGGCAGCCTCTGTATAGGAATATATTTCTCCTTCCTGAGGAAGGATTCCCTCCATTACCAGCTTGAAATGGTTCATCAGGGCTTCAATGTTTGTATAAACCTGCTCTTTTGCTGGAAGTGAAACCCTCTTATCATCACTCTGAACAGAGCCTTCAGGAAGATTATCAATAGCCTGTCTTATTATCCTCAAGCTCTGGCGCATTTCCTCCATCCTCACCATATACCTGTCAAAAGTATCTCCATTTGCCCCTGTCGGGATATCAAATTCAAACTTGTCATAATCATAATAGGGATAGGCTTTACGCACATCATAGGGAACCCCTGCTGCACGCAGGCACGGTCCTGTAAAACCCCAGGAGATTGCATCCCCTCTTGATATTGCTCCAATACCCCTTGTCCTGTTCTGGAATATTGGATTCTTTGTGTTGAGCCTGTCAACATCATCTATAAACCTTGGCAGTTCATTGAGAAGTTTTTCAACCCTCTCCCTGAAATCAGAAGGAACATCATTTGAAAGCCCTCCGATTCTTGTATAATTTGTGGTAAGCCTTGAGCCGCAGCAGGATTCTATCAGGCTGTAAACCTCTTCTCTTGGTCTGAATAAATACCAGAAATTTGTAAGTGCTCCGATATCAACAAGGTTTGCGCCAATGCAAACCATGTGGTCAATTATCCTTGAAAACTCACTTAAAATTACCCTTATGTACTGAGCCCTTTTTGGCACTTCTATCCCCATGAATCTTTCAACAGCCATTACATATCCAACATTGTTTAAAAAAGACGAGCAGTAATTGAGACGGTCAGTATAGGGAATAACACCTGTATAGGTATGGGTCTCGCACATCTTCTCAAAACATCTGTGAAGGTATCCTATCTCTGCCTCTGCATCTACAATTGTCTCCCCCTCAAGAAGAACCTGTAGCCTTAAAACTCCGTGCATTGTTGGATGGGAGGGACCAATGTTGAGAACAGTTCTCTCTTTGCTCAATTCCCTGAATTCTTCTCTAAGATACTCCCTGACACCAGTACACTTGTGCCTTTTTGCAGGGTCGTAGTCTTTTCTCAACGGATAACCCTGAAACTGGTCATGTGTTAAAAGCCTTGTCAGATTAGGATGACCTTTAAACCTTATTCCAAACATCTCATAGGTTTCCCTTTCAAACCAGTTTGCGCTATTCCACAGACGGCTGACTGTCTCTACCTCAGCCTCCTTTTCACTAAGGGGAACCTTGAGCCTTACCCTCTGTTTTTTATCAATTGAATATAAATGATAGACAACCTCAAAACGTTTTTCCCTTTTTCCTAAATAATCAACACCGCAGACATCAAGAAGGAGATTATAGGCAAGTTCGCTGTTGTCTCTGAGGGTCTGACAAACAGGAATAAGAGAACCTTTTTTTACTGTTACTGACAGGTTACCTAAATAGTCATCAACTTTTATTATTGAATCAGGATTATTTTCCTTTAAAATCCTTACTGTAATCTTATCATCTAACATCTTTCACAGATTCCTTCTCAATCTTTTTCTGAAGCATCATTATGCCGTGAATCAGATTTTCAGGTGTAGGAGGGCATCCGGCAACATATATATCTACAGGAATTATCTCATCTATACCCTGAACAACATGATAAGACCTGTAAAAACCCCCTGAAGTAGCGCATGCACCCATGGCAATTACCCATTTAGGCTCTGGCATCTGGTCATAGATTTTCTTAAGGACCGGTGCTATTTTATCATTAATTGTTCCGGCAACTATTAAAACATCTGCCTGTCTTGGAGAAAATCTCACAACCTCAGCGCCAAAACGGGCAAGGTCGTAATGAGAGGAAACAACAGCCATGAATTCAATTCCACAGCATGCTGTCGCAAACGGAAAAGGCCATAAAGAACTCTTTCTCGCCCAATTGACAAGCAGGTCGAGTTTCGTTGTCAGCCACTGCCCCGGAATTTTACTTTCTATTCCCATGATGGCGCACTCTTAGATTATTGGAAATAATTTTGCAAGAAAAAAATCATCAATTTTAATATTTCTTTAACAATACTTGATACGGGAAAATCCATGGTTTTGTGTGAAAACAGATTAGAGCGGGACAAGAATGTCCCGCCTACCTGCCTGTCGGCAGACAGGTCGATAGGCGGGGTTTTCTAACCCCGCATCCTGAGTCTTGAGCCAGTCGAAAGGTCGAAGGGCTGGATTCCTGCTTCCGCCTGCCTACTATGGCAGGCAAAGCTTCGAGAAATTTTTTGATTGAAACTATTCTGCAGAAAAAATGTGAAACGCCTTTTTATAAGCTTCCAAAAGTTACCAAATTATTGAGATAGTACAACGGTTATCTTTTTTCATCTCTTTTGGAGTCAGCTAACTTTTCTAACCCTGTGTTTTGGTTTTTGCTCTTCGATTAATTTGTCAAACTCTTTGGCTTTTTGATGATAATATTTGATCAACTCATTAGTAGATAAGTTTTTGGCATGGTAATAATCTTTTGTTCTAATTTTTCTTATTGAGCTTAGCATTTTATCTTTCATAATTTTGCTCATTTGATTTTTCAACAACGTCCCTCTTCTTCTCTTTGTTATCTGCTGTTGTGGGCAGGGTATTGTTGTTTCCAAAGCTTTTTAGCCCTTTTAAATATATCCTCTATTGTCTGTCCTTCATAAAGACGTCTGGATATTTCTACATAATCAGTAGGTTCGCGATGAAGAAGGGTAAGAAATCTGAAAGCAGCAGTAGTCCCAAGTGTTTTATTTAATGCTTCTATGCCCTTAAATTTAATTTCCGCGTCATCCATTGTTTTTGTCTTCATTCTTTTTAAACCTCCCTTATGTAATCTACTGGATTCAAAACCTTTATATCAAGATTCAATCTTTTAGCTTTTCTTATCAGTTCGTCATCGCATGTTAGAAAAAAACTGCATTTTGTATTATAGGCACATGCCAAGTGTATAGCATCTTTTGCAGATAATTTTCCTTTATGCTGAAAATCTTTAGCAAGATTGTATATTTCTTTTTCCGGGCATATTCTGATTTTACAGAGTGCCGAAAGGCGATAAACTTCAATCTTTCGTTCAAGAAAAGGACATAGGATATTTTCATCTTCATGCATGAAAGACCACACCAACTCGATTTCTTTCTTTTCGGCTTTTGAAAAAATCTCTTCGCATGCTAAAGCTTCTAGTTGAATCTTGATTTGACGAGGGTCATCAAACCCGCGCTGAAAACAATTGTAATCAAGATAAACCAAATTCCTAATCCTCATACTCCTTGCTTATAAACTATCATATATGTCAATTATAAATGTTCAGTAAGTATAAATAAAAATCTTTTAATGTAAAGGAGAAAAGATGATGGGTTAGAAGGAAGTCGTTTTAAGGAAGTGGAAGAGGGTGAACTCTGATTCCAGAGATTTCTAAATATTCTAGCTTTTTCAGAAATCTCTGAAACACCTTTTGATAAGCTCCAAAAAGTTACCGAATTATTGAGATAGTACGACAACCCCTTTAATTTCATCTAATTTATCAACAATTATTATGTGTTTTTATCTTGACTTGTTTGCTTATAGGTATATTTTAAATTTGCGTATTCTATTTTCTAATCTCGCGCAGGAGACATTTCATGCGTAAAGTAAAATCCGTTCTGGTTCTGTATGTTGGTATCATATTAGTTTTACTTTTTATTAGTAATAGTTTTGCGGCTACATTTAATGTAAAAAACATTTCTGAATTCAGACAGGCTCTTGAAAATGCTGCAGTAAATGGAGAAGATGACACAATTATTTTAGATGCCGGAACTTATAAAACCACAGATGACGGCATAGGAACTTTCAAGTTTTCAGACACTGAAGCGTACAATCTTACTATCAAGGCAAAAGATGGATTAACCTATAATGACGTTATTCTTGATGGAGGGAATATACATCAGGTGCTTAACTATATAAATACAAAAGCTGCTACTTTTACAATCGACAGCATTACTGTTAAAAATGGAAAGGCTTCTGGCTACCGTAGTGGTGGTATTTACAGCGGTGGCTATAGTAGTAGCATAACAGTAACAAACTCCACCATCTCAGGGAATAGTGGCGGCAGCGGTATTTACAGCGGTGGCGATGGTAGTGTAACAGTAACAAACTCAATCATCTCAGAAAATAGTGGCGGCAGCGGTATTTACGGCGGCAACAGCGTAACAATAACAAACTCCACCATCTCAGGAAATACTAATAATGGCGACAAAAGCTACAATGGTAAAGGTGGTGGTATTTACAGCGGTGGCGGCGTAACAGTAACAAACTCAATCATCTCAGGAAATACTGTTCAAGACTACTATATCGACAATGGTAACGGTGGTGGTATTTACAGCGGTGGCAGCGTAACAGTAACAAACTCAATCATTTCAGAAAATAGAGCTTATGATGACGGTGGTGGTATTTACGGCGGTGGCGATGGTGGTGTAACAGTAACAAACTCAATCATCTCAGGAAATGATGCAAGTTTCGGCGGTGGCTATAACGTCAATGATGGTGGTGGTATTTACAGCGGTGGCGGCGTAACAGTAACAAACTCAATCATCTCAGAAAATAGAGCTTATAGCAGCTATCCCTTCGATTACGGTTATGGTGGTGGTATTTACAGCGGTGGCGATGGTGGTGTAACAGTAACAAACTCAATCATCTCAGGAAATACTGATAATGGCTACTATAGCTACAATGGTCACGGTGGTGGTATTTATGGTAAAGGTAATTTTATAAATAATATTTTTGCGGATAATTCATCAGATATTTATTTTGGAGGAAATAGTAATGTCTATAACAACTATATTGATTACACGAATCTTTTAAATGAATCGTCTTATGTTATTATCAAAAAGGACAACATTCAGCCCAGTGCAGGGAACCTGAACTTTACAGACTCTGATTTCAGGTTAGGAGCTGGTTCGGTTGCTATTGATAAAGGACTTGACCCTAACTCTGATATATTTAAAGGACTATTTACTACGGATAGCAACTTACTTGCAAAAGTTCTGAATTCATTGCAAAGCGATAAAGATGGGAACCAAAGAATTGCAGGCATTGCTATTGATTTAGGAGCTTATGAATACGGCTCAATACCAACCACCACTACGACAACTACAACAACTTCAACTACGACGACATCAACAGATGCAGGTACAACAACGTCAACATCAACAACTACGACAACATCCTCTACCACCACCACCACAATCCCCTGTTCTAACAAAAGTCCTGAGATTTCAGGAATCAGCCCGACAAAAGGAACTTATGCTGATGAGATAACAATAAGCGGGATTGATTTCTGTGGTGAGGAAGGGATTGTGTATTTTGCAAGACTTGGAACAAAGAAAATGGCAGATGTTGAAAGCTGGAATGATGATGAGATTGTTGTTTCTGTGCCGTGGGAATTAAAGCAGGGAATTTACAAGGTTAAAGTTGCCACAGCTTTGGGGAATGAGAGCAATCAGATACCTTTCAAATTCTTAAAACCTATTCCCCATATTACAGGTTTATCTATTTAGACAGGTGCAATTGGTTCAGAGGTTGTAATCAGCGGAGAGAACTTTGGGAAAGAGGATTATGCCAATGTGGTAATGTTTGGCGATACAGAAGCTGATTATTATGAATGGAACAATGATAGCATAACAGTTGATGTTCCTGATATGTTTGTAGGTAAAAAAGGGAGAACTGTTTCAGTCAGGGTGATGACAAGGTACGGAAGAAGCAATATTAAAAAGTTTAAAGTATTAAGGGCACAGTGAATCGGTGAGTGATAAGTGTAATTTTAAAAATCCTTGATAAAAATTACAATATTTACATCCTTCTGTAAGTCTTCCAAGAATGCATCTATTTTACCGTAGGATACGATATCAATTAGAAAATATTCATTACTGTGCTTCTTGGATAAATCTAAATATGCATAGTTTACTTCTAATTGAAAATTATCATTAATAATAACCGGTTCATCACTAGAGCCTATATCAACTCTGTACAAGTTATTAAAGTCGTTACATATAATGACTGGGTAATCAAGTTTGAATTTAATAGATTCTCTATTTTTAGGAATAATTGATTCGCTTCCTCTGTAGTAAACCATTGAATTGAGACTTTGATTTAGAGCTTTATAAAATATCTCATTTTCTGTTTTTTGCTTTTTTTCATCAGCAAATAGTTTTGCAACGCTATCATCTCTTAGGTAATGATGATCCTTTGTGTATATATTGTTTTTTTGAAGCGGAGTGATTTTTAAAACTAAATGCTCGGCTTTTACTCGATCTTTATCGTGAAACCATAATACAATCTTTTGAGGGATATATTTACACTCAATAAATAATTTAACATTTACAGTGTCAGTACCAATTAACTTCCCATCCGATCTTTTTATATCAAACGCTTTTTCTGCAATTAAATCTATTTCTCTTGGTTTGTCAGAAACGTTATCATTATAATAAGGACTTATTAAGACAGTCCATCCTTTTTCTTTCAGGCGGTCTAAAACCGTACAGTGAAAGTTATTGCCACTGTTGGCTATTATCTCCTTAACTTGTTCAATATCTGTTTTCTTCATTTTCTTAATTGAGTAAACCTAACGATTGAACTCTCAGGTGCGGCGGTAGTTTCTCCACATCCTGCGGAGTGTTTTGTTAAGCTCTCTTTTTCTCTAATAAATATCCTGATACATATTTATGAATGATGCTGGATATCAGCGTCTGGTAAGGAATGCCCTCCTGAGCAGCGATAACCTGTACTTGATTCAAATCCTTTGACGACATTCTAATATTTATTCTCTTGTCTTTTTGCAGTGTATTCCTTGCATATTCCCGCAGCTTCTTAATCTCAGCCTTTGGATTTTTGATGGGTCTCCATTCTCCGCGCTCGTAAGACTCTAAAATATCTTTTTCTTCAGCGCCTAAAACCGTTTTTTTCATTTTTGTTCCCTCGCATATTTGTTTGTGGCTTTTCTGCTGGGGATAATGGTTTTTAAGAATATTTCATCACTTTCTTGAACATAAGGAACGAGGTAGGCATAATCATCAACCTTGACTGTTGCGATCTTTTGACCCAAATACTTATTTTGATTTGGGTGTTCAATTGTTTCAAGAACATCCTCACGTTCCATCAGAATAACGACTTGCTCAAAACTAATTCCTCGGTTTTCCTTTAACCATTCATTCTTCTCATTATCCCATCGAAAAACCTTCACATTATAAATTTACGACATTGTCTGCCTTTTGTCAATGCTTTTCATGGCAGAGTTTGTTAACATGAAGAAAGGGGAAGGTTGATGAATACTATCACTTATCAATTTTGGTTTCCGCGCGTTTTGGATAGCCTTAACAATAAGAATTAAATGGGACGGTTGTCCCCTTTAATTACCAGCCTGTTTATCCCTCTTATTCCAAAACTTAAAAAATATTGCTATTTTTCAGACATTGATGTAATAAAAATTTCTTATGAATTTAACAAAAGCAATTAAATTTTCTTTTCTAATTCTTATAAGTTTCTCCCTTTTTCTTTTTTCCGGTTGTTTTAATAGTGTCAGATACCTAAAGTCCGGAACATTTAAAAAACCTAATATATGGGAAAAGGTTATAATAAAGGAGTCAAAGCTAAGCCCTGACCAGAAAAAAATTTTCTCTGAAAACGGAAATCCTTCCTACATACTGATATTCCCTGAGGCAAGGTCAGATAATGAAAATAAGAAGCCTGTTTATGAGTGGGTGTATGAAAAAGAGGAAAAGTTTTTCTGGTTTGTGGACGGGAGCCTTGTGGACTACATAGCAGTTACACCTCCAAAGGAAAAACTTATTAGACCGCCGGGAATGTAAAAAGAAATTACAATAATCAAATCTGGATTTAAAAAACTTTAAATTTCTCTTCAGAAATTTCTCTGTTTACTATGCTAAAAATTCTGGCAACAGGATTCTTTTTATCAAGAAAAGAAACTATCAGATAAAGTTGCTCATTGTAAAATGCCTTTTCTATATCTTCCATTGATGGATAGGCTTCATTATTGGGGTGTGAATGATAAATAGCAAGCATTTCAATCTGTTCCCTTTCAATCTCTTTGAGCATATTCAATTGTTCAAAAGGGTCAGCCAAATAAGCGGTAGGGCTCTTTTTTGTATTTGTCAACCTGATTAATTTTTCAACCTTATTCCTCTTCCCTGCCAAAACCCCGCATCCCTCAAAGGGAAATTCTGACCTTAGATGTTCAATCATTTCTTCAAAAATCTTTTTTGGAATTTCAAGCATTTTTCAGGAAGGGCTCAGGGTTCAGGGTTTTGACTTTTGATTTTATTCAACAACGTCCCCTTCAATCGGGTCAACTCTGATGTCAAGTTTTTCCAGCCATTCAATTGCTCTTTCTATCTCATCCATCTCACCTGTCAGCTCAAAGTCAATCCATCCGCTCCTCTCCTCAATCAAAGCCCTGCGGATATTTGTTATTACTTTAAATTCGTGACAGAGGCGGTATATGACAGGCTCTTTTATTATATCCCCTGAAAACCTTAATTTGACTTTTAAGTTAGACATCTTATTCCCCTGCTGCCTCCTGCAATTGCCGGAACAATGGATACCTCATCACCGTCTTTAAGCTGGGTATCCTTCCCTTCCATAAAACGGATATCTTCATCATTAAGATATATGTTAATAAATCTTCTGATGTTTCCATCCTCCTCACACAGCCTCTGCTTTATTCCCTTGAAGTTTTTTTCAAGCTCCTCAATCAACTCACCTATGTTTTTCCCATCACATTCAACCAGAGATTTATCTCCTGTAAGTTTTCTTAAAGGAGTTGGAATCCTAACCTTAACACTCATAAATCCTCCTAAAAATTAACTTATAACTTATAACCTATGACCTATGACCTAACTTTCCAGCTTATTCAACTTCTCCTGAAAATCACTCAGATGCGGCTCTATTTTTAAAGGCGATGATAAAGAGTTTACAACCGCTTCCTGTGTCTTAAGACCATTACCTGTTATGTACGCAACTGTCATATCTCTCTTTTTTATCTTCCCCGCCTCTGCAAGTTTTTTAAGGGTTGCAACAGTTACACCTCCTGCTGTTTCTGCAAATATTCCCTCTGTTGCAGCAAGAAGCTTAATTCCCTCAACCGCCTCATCATCAGTTACTGTCTCAAAAACTCCCTTGCTCTCCTTTACCGCCTTAAGCGAATAGTACCCATCCGCAGGGTTGCCGATTGCAATGGATTTTGCAATTGTATTTGGTTTGACAGGTTTTATGAATTCAGTCCCTGCCTTAAATGCTGCAGCAACAGGAGAGCATCCATATGCCTGCGCTCCATTGACTACTGTATGAAGTTCTTTTATTATCCCGAGCATCTGAAATTCCTTGAATCCCTTCCATATCTTTGTAAGAAGAGAACCAGAAGCAACAGGAACAACAACCTGGTCAGGGGCTCTCCAGCCAAGCTGCTCTGCTGTTTCATAGGCAAGTGTTTTTGAGCCTTCAGCATAATATGGTCTTATATTTATATTTACAAATGCCCACCTGTACTCTCCTGCTATCTCACTGCATAACCGGTTTACATCATCATAGTTCCCGTTAACCGCAACAAGAGTTGGATTGTAGACCAAGCTTCCAAGTACTTTTCCTGCTTCCAAATCTCCCGGGATAAAAACATAGCATTTAAGCCCTGCCTCAGCAGCATGCGCAGCGACAGAATTCGCAAGATTTCCGGTTGAAGCGCAGGCAACTGTATCAAAACCAAACTCCTTAGCTTTTGTCAGAGCTATTGCAACCACTCTGTCCTTGAATGAAAGGGTCGGATGGTTTACTGTATCATTCTTTAAATAGAGTTCATCAAGCCCGAGTTTATTCCCAAGGTTTTTTGCCTTTACCATCGGGGTAAATCCGGCGTTGGAACCAACCAGAGCATCTCCCTTGACTGGCAATAGGTCTATGTATCTCCACAGGCTCTTTGGACCCTTTTCAATTTCTTTTCTCGTTAATTTCTTCTTTATATTCTCATAATTATAATTTACCTCTAATGGTCCGAAACAGAATTCGCACACGTGGATTGGGTCTGCAGGATATTCACTGCCGCATTCCCTGCATATCAATCCCTTTACCTTATCCATTTTTACTCCTTCATAAACCAAAAAAAAACCTCTTCAGGGTATGAAGAGGATTTTTAAATAAAAACTCCTCTTATCTTCTCCCGAATTCTTCTCGGGATCGGAATTAGCACCAGCATCCTGTTTTTTTCAGGACCGGTTGCTGTGGCTTCAGCGGGCCGCTCCCTCAGCCACTCTTGATAAGATCTATGCTAAAATCTTAGTCTCTATATTCTATTAAAAAACAAATAATTGTCAATACAAAAATATTGTAAATTCTTCTATATTTCAATTTTCTCCAAACGCTTCATCCCAGCCCTGAGTGGAAAATACGCAGTTATTATGCTCAGAATAACAATACCAAGGTACGAAAAATAAACCCACATACCTCCTACATTTCTGTAAAAAACCTTGTAATTAAAGTATGAATATACAGGACCTGCCTCAAGAACAATTGTCAAACCAACATATACCAGGCTTATTATCATAAACAGGATTCCGCCTGTACTTGCTGAAACCTGTGCAGGGTCTTCAAACCTGAACTTTGGATATATTGCGCTAAAACCAACACCCAATCCAACAATTGCCAGAGTTATGAAAAACATCGTAACTACTGAAAGAAGCATCATGTAACTGTCAACCTCAAGGATAAGGTTGGATATCACAATAAGACTCTCTGATATGAGCAATAAAGGGACAAAAAATATAAAAAATTTCCCCCATATGTAGCTTTTGTAATCAACAGGACCTGAAATAAGTATCCACATTGATTGTCCCTCAAGGCTTATTGCAGGATATACAAAGCGAACAGCAAGGGCAGAAAGCACAAACCCTGCAAGCCCGAGATTCATGAAGGAAACAAGGTTTTTCAAAAAAAATGTATCAAGAGGCAGGTTGTAAATATTAAAAAAATAAATTACTACCAGTCCAAGAAGCATGAAAATCTGAGACCATTTGGTTGGGTCCCTTAAAAACAATTTAATATCTTTTTCAAGAAAGTTCCCCCGTATTGAATTATTTTTTCTGAGAACTTTTTCTTTTATTCCATTCTGTTTTAACCCATCAGGCAACAGCCTGAAGCTGTTTGATTCCCTGGATCTTATCACTCCATGAAAATAGATTTTTGATGCTATGAAAACCACAACAGCAAATGTAATGATACTGGTGGCGTAAAAAAGCCATAGCATTTTATATGTTCCTATATACCTTCCATCAAGAGAGTACCTGATTGCCTCAGTTGCCCATGTGCTTGGAAGAAACCAGTAGTCCGGAACCTCAAGGCTTTTTAAAAACGAAACTATCATGTCATCTGTAACTTTCCTCCCCAAAAGTTTTTCAGGCTCAGAAAATCTTATTAAAAATATAAGCCCTATGGCAAATATCCCCCCAAGAAATGTCATAATCTGGTAAGTCTTCCTGACAGGGAAAAGACGGACGAGAAACATTGTAATCAGAATTCCTGCGTTTGCTGAAAGCATTGCAAACGGGATAAAAAGAAAAAGAAGGATAAAATAAAATTTTAATTCCATTCCATATATTCTTCCAAGCGCAAGAAATATCGGGAAGCCGAACATTGCTATCATCCAAGAACTGTTAAAAAGAGTCTGAATGAACTTAAAAATGAAAGCTGAATAGCTTGGAACCGGCAAGTTCATAAGAAGTTCCAGATCTGATGAAATATATAATGTAGACAGTGAAGCGATAATATTGGAGAAGAAAAGCATTGAGAGAAAAGTAATGAAAATTACTCTCAGCAGTTGTAAGATAAGAATACTTCCTATTGTATCTTCAAGAGAAAAAATATATTTTATAACTCTGTAAAAAAAGAAATAATCAAGTACAAGAAACAGAAATGCAACAATGAGCAGAAAAGAAAATTTAAAAACCCCTTCTTTTGAAAGGGTTTTAAGGTTATTTTTTATTGATAATATCTTAATATATAAGAGAGGGATTAAATTTAAACGAGTCATACAATTTAACTTGTGACAGTGTCTGTAAGCTCCAGAAAAATCTCTTCAAGCCTGCCATCTTTCTGGTTTGATTTTTCCCACAGCTCTTTAATTGTTCCGCCAGCTACCAATTCTCCTTTAGCTATGATTCCTATTCTGTCGCACAGCTTCTCTGCTTCCTCCATTATATGAGTTGACATGAATATGGTTGTTCCATTTCTGCTAAGCCCTCTGAACAATTCCCTGACTATTTTTGCCCCCTGAGGGTCAAGACCAACCATCGGTTCATCAACAACAAGGACCCTTGGTTCGTGGATTAATGCCATGCTTATTGCCAGTTTCTGTTTCATTCCATGGGAATAACTCTCAATAAGCTCATTTCCGTACTGAGACAACCCAAACATCTCAAAAAACCCCTCAGATTTTTTTTCAATATTAACATTATTCATCTTATATATAACTCCGACAAGCCGCAGCATTTCCCTTCCTGTTAATTTTTCATACAGATATGGATTATCAGGAATATATCCAACAATGCTTTTTGTCTTTAATGGTTCTCTGACGACATCAAAACCACCTATTGTAACTCTGCCATCTGATGGCTTTGCAAGCCCTGTTAATATCTTAATTGTTGTTGTTTTGCCTGCACCGTTAGGACCTAAAAACCCTAAAAACTCCCCTTTTGAAATATTAAGGGTGATTTTCTTTAAGGCTTGAAAATTTCCATAATACTTTGTGAGACAGTCAAGGCTAATCAATCCTCTCGCCTTTCACAAACCAATTCATAGTCCTCAAGTGCGGTGATTGTTGGGTTTTCACCGCATACAGGGCAGGATTTATTGGGATGGATTTTAATCTTTCTCAATGTCATTCCAATAGTTTCAACTATCATTATTCCGTCAATTAACTTTCCTATTCCAAGCAACATCTTTATAACCTCAGTAGCCTGAATCATACCCACTAATCCTCCAACAGCGCCGATTACGCCGGCTTCACGGCATGAAGGTATAGAACCGGGTTCAGGCGGTTTCTCAAATACACAGCGGTAGCAGGCAGATTTTCCGGGGACAACGGTGAGAATCTGTCCCATAAAACGCAATATGCCTGCAATGCTCAAAGGTTTTTTTTTCATAACACAGGCATCATTTATCAAAAATTTAGTAGGGAAATTGTCGCTCCCATCAACTACGATATCATACTCATCAATAATATCAATAATATTTTTTGAATCTATTCTGATATTTAAAGGAACTACTTCAATATCAGGATTAATCCCTTTTAAAGTATCCAACGCCGAATCAACTTTCTTTCTGTTAATATTTTCAGTTTTATGTAAAATCTGCCTCTGAAGATTGCTGAGGTCAACAACATCACTGTCTGCAATTCCAATCTTTCCAACGCCTGCTGCTGCAAGATACATTGAAGATGGCGAACCGAGCCCTCCGGCACCTATTATAAGCACCTTCGAATTAAGGAGCTTTTTCTGTCCTTTGCCTCCGATTTCAGGAAGGATAATTTGTCTGCTGTAACGCTCTATCTGTTCTTCACTAAAATCCATAAAATTTCATTTTTTCTTTACTGTAAATACCCTATATCTCCGGGGGGTTTCGTGGGAACTTTAATCTCTCCAAAATTATTTTCATACTTTGTGATATTCTCTTGTAAAGCCATCAGAAACCTCTTTGCATGACCAGGGCTTGTTATAATCCGGGATTGTAATTTTCCAAACGGAGGGTCAGGGTTAATATAAATGAAGTCTATTGTAAATTCATCTTCTGTATGAGCTATCTTCGCAAAGTTTGAATAAACCCCCTGAGAAATATGCTCATCACAGCGAATATTTATCTGGACGGGTCCTCCATCCTTAGTTTTTGAATTCCCCATTTATCAGACTCCTTTTCAGTATAATTATTTTCTTAAGAAGTGGTTAAACCGTGCATTTGAAATAAATTATCAACTCTCTCAAAGCAAAAGTCAATTTAAAAGCTGCAGAATATTTTTGAAATAATCTGGTGATTTTATTTCTGCAAATCTAAAAGATTGTCATTAACTTAATCCATTGTCATTGCGAGCAAAGCGAAGCAATCTAACCTTTTCACAGGTTGCTAAAATTTCTTTTATCTGAATTCAGGGATTTTTAAAAAAGAAAATTGGCAAGAACTATTTTTTTCGGATGGAAACAAGCGCTTTTACTGCTTGAAGCTTTTTCTTAAAAGTTTCTTTTCTGTAAATAATTAGAGCTAAAATCCCCAACGCCATAAGATACAGAGTTGATGGTTCAGGAACAGCCATTGCCTCAGCAACATATTCAGCATCGTGAGATGGAGGAACAAAATCTGAATGGGTTTTAATAGTGGTAGAAGTCTTTTTCCCTGTCGCTACATCATAAAATCCGTAGGCATCAAAATGGACCCAATCAAAACCTGCTACAACTATATCAAATGTTAAAGTTTGTGGAAGAGAAACTAAACCTCCATTGTTAATCTCTTCTAAAGCAAACCATGTAGGAAAAATATCATGAGATGGATATTGTGATGTTCCTACATCGGCTTCATCGAATAGGGGAGTGCCCCAGCTATAAGCTGATGAAGAAATTGTAGTAGCGCCACCATCAACAGAAACAGTACCATTATTCATTGATGATTCGCTTCCAGGTACAGCAATAACCAGATTAAGGCCATAAAGCGCATTTTCATTTGGTCCGGCAGTTAATATTAATTTCAAAGTAAATTCTGAACTACTGGTTACCCACGTCTCTGTTACATTATCATAATACCCGCCTTCTATCTCCAAAGATACAGTTGGGGTAGCAGAAGCCACACTTCCGGCAAGCAAATATACTATTATTGCCAATATTAAATAATTAAATACATTTTTATACACTTTATTCATATACACCATCCCACCAGTATATTATGCAAAATTTGTGCCATTTTATTTATAAAGCTATCCATAATCCGGAGTTCCCTTAAAACTATCTGTTTTTTCGGCAAATAATTACTTCATATTAAATTAAAATAAAATCTGATAGCCTGCTTGTCAACACAATTTGTTCCAATTTGCATAAAAAAATGTCCAAAAAATGAACAAAAGATTACTATTCTTTTTTTAAAGCTCATTTCTATCTTTTTTTCAATAAGTTATACCATATTGCTTCTGTTCAAAAAACCGACATCTTGTTCTCTTCTCTTGACTCAGAAATAAAATTGTTTTATCTGATTTCAAGAAACAGCTTATAAAAATCTTACTATTATATGAAAATATGTATATTATAATAGCTACTAATAATCAAGGGAAAGCAAAAGAAATAAAAAAGTTTTATAAAAATCTTGGAATAAATTTTCTCTCCCTGAAAGACTTTCCGGAAATAAAAAAAATTCCAGAACAATTTAAAACATATAAAGAAAATGCACTCAAGAAAGCCAGAACAATTTCTGAATTGACAGAAACAATTGCTTTGGCTGATGATTCAGGAATTGAGATAGATGCTCTTGATGGAAAACCAGGGGTTCATTCTGCAAGATTTGGTGGCAAAAAAATTTCAGATAAAGAAAGAAATCAGAAAATCCTTAAGCTTTTAAAAAATATTCCTGTAAGTTCAAGAAAAGCAAAATTTATCTGTGTTATTGCAGTAGCAATGCCCGACAGAAAATTTTATATTGTAAAAAGTATTTGCAGAGGAGTTATAACAAAAGAGTTAAAAGGAAAATCCGGCTTTGGCTATGACCCGATATTTCTTATCCCAAAATATAACAAAACCTTTGCAGAAATGGATGTTAACCTAAAAAACAAAATCAGCCACAGGGGAAAGGCATTAAAGAAGGCTGAAAAGATTTTAAGAATGCTGTCTGAAAGATGACAGAAACTTACGCAAGAATTAAAATCAACCTAATCTAATGGTATCTCTTCAACACTCAACTTATCAATAAACCATCCCCTGAATCCGTTATACATACTATCAACAGTATCAAATCTAAAACGCAGCATAACATACTGGCCAACGTATTCTGAAAGATTTGCTTCATAAAAAGTCCATACAGGGGCTTTAAAAAATCCTGCAGAAGTATAGGGTTTATCATTTCTGTTTTCAACCACAGGGTCAGAATAGGGATTCAATTTAATTAATTCAGCAAATGTTTCCCCTCCATCTGTTAAAATTTCAACTGTCATCAAATCAAATCCTGTATCATTGGGATTAGCCCCCTCTATTTCCCACCACGACCAGAACCTCAAAACAGGATTTATTGCACTTGCAAGGTCTATTTCAGGCGATGTCAAAGTACCTGAATGTGGTATAGTTGATGTTCCTCCTGATTTTATTGAATCAGTGTCATCCTGTACACCTAAATAACTCCCAACAATATCCCTTCCAAACCAGTATAAATATTGTCCGCTAAAAGCATTAGGAATCGCTCCATTAGAAGTATCATTAGGAGACAATGTTACGAACTCCGGAATAAGGGTATTTACTATTCCTGAGCCATTTTGCACCCTATGCCAAAAAACTCCTAAATCAGGATAAGCAACCCATCCTGTGTCTTCTTCAAAATCATCTTCAAAGTACGTGGTGAAAGTTGAAGCTGAACTTAAAATAAAATCTACATTAGCTGTATTTTTATTTTCCGCAACAACAGGTAAAATTTCAGAAATTCCATATCCTTTTTTTACTGCCTTCGCAGTATAGCTTGTTATCTGAGCGCCATTTGTATCTTTCAATGGAATTGAGTCGATTGTGTAAGATCCGTCACTGTTTGTAATTGTTGATGCAAAAACTCCGTTTGTCTGTAACCCTCCACTTATCTGAACTGTTGCTCCCTCAATTGGATTTCCGCCACTATCAGTAACTCTGCCTGAGATACTGCCAACAGAGATTGTCAGTGTTGTTGGAGAAATGGCTGCATTAAGCAGAACTGAGTCATTAGAAACAACTACATTATCTGAGGCAAAGGGGTCATATTGCAGTTTCTGGATAATGACATTATAATTTCCTGCAGGGACTGCAATGCTATATCCACCATCTGTATCTGTCAATGTATCTCCGACTCCTTCTACACCTACTGTGGCGTCAGATATTGACTGCTGTGTCTGAACGTCAGTTACTTTTCCATAAATCAAAAAGGTTGCAACTGTTGTAGTCGTTGTGCTTGTCGTTGTAGTTGTAGTAGTCGAAGTTGTTGTGGTAGTAGTCGTGGTCGTTGTGGTAGTCGGAATGGGAATTATAATTATTGAGGCAGTTGCAGATTTAGTCGGGTCTGCATCGCTTGTTGCCTTAATGGTAACAGTTTTTGTTTCTAAGGTGTTTGGTGCCTTATATTTCCCACTGCTGCTGTTAATTATTCCTTTAGAATCATCATCTCCAACAATTGACCATGTTACAGATGTGATAAAAGCCCCTGTAACTGTTGCTGTAAAATCCTTTGACTCCCCTGCGTTCATTTCTGCTGAATCAGGAGTAACAGAAACCTCAACATCCCCTCCGACAACCGTCATATAGATTACCGCTGGTTCAGAATTATCCCCGGGAGCTGTTGCTTTTACATCTTCTTGTACTCCACGATACACCACATTACCCGATGAATCCAACCCCTCAAGGGTTACAGTATAACTTCCTTCAAGCGTGACATTTCCAAACTCCAAGACCCTGTCATTAACATCAACCGTTACAGGACCATAACTCTCATCTGTTAAATTGTTTACTGCCGTCCCTCTAACGTTTCTCACTTCTTCAGGAATCCCGCTTTCGCTCTGAAAAACCCCAATCTTATTTCTATTGACCCATTTTGCTTTAAGAGCAAGTTTCCCTTTCTTAAGCTTTTTATAGACAAATACTGAAGCAAAATCAGCGCTCCCATTTTCTCCTTTAACAGAAACTTTTACAGGATTAACAGAGGGAACTCTTTTTGGAGCATAATAAACACCATTTTTATCAATATTCCCATATGTATCATTCCCGCCTTGAATCCCATTCACGCTCCATGTCAACCCATTTATAGCCCTGACAAACTTTCCATCTTTTTTCTCTTTCACATAAAACTTTTTCTTTTTCCCAACCTTAATTGAAGTCTTATCAGGGTTTATCCGGAATGAAATGTTTTTTGAACTGTCTCTAAGAGATTTGTCCGCATCAGCATATATCTTTGTGCTAAAAATACTCAGCAGTATTCCTGCAACAGCTATAAAAGACAGAAAAGAAGAGAAAGTTTTTTTCATTTTTATTCCTTAAAATTTCTGGTTAAAACTTTATTATAATTTTCCCTTTTGGCTTTTGAACTTCAGGTGGTGTTGATTCCCCTTTGTTTTCTCCTTCAGCAGGAGTACTTATAATTTCCTGTCCCTTGGTATCTCCGGTATCACCTGTTATACCTCCTATATCTCCAGGAGTTCCTCCTCCTGTATCCCCTCCAACAGTACCAGTATCGATAGTTCCAGTAAACTCGTCTGTTCCGCCACCTGTATCACCACCTGTGCCACCGCCACCTGTGTCACCGCCACCTGTGCCACCGCCACCTGTGTCACCGCCTGTTCCTCCACCACCTGTACCACCTGAAATATTAGTATCCTGAAAAAGTTGTTTAATATCTTCTACAGTTGCAGGTGTTGGCTGGCTTGGAGGAGCACCTGCCTCAACTAAAGTGGAAAAATTTTCTGATACTGTTACTGTCACTCCGGGTATCTGAAGGTTTTCAACCACAACCTCTTTGCCGGGTTCAACATCAACAACAAAAACCTGCGTTGATGTTTCAGATTTAACCCAGACGAAAAACTCTGTGCCTCTGACAGCAGCCAAAGCCGTAGGAGTTTTGACCTCAAACCTCGATTCCTCACCGCTTACTTTTCCAACAAGGACCCTGACTTTACCGCTAAAAACATTGTACAGCGAAACCCTTTTCTTCCCGGGCTCATAATTCTGCTCTGTAATCTCCATCTTTGAGTTTTCACCAATGTTCATAAGGCTTTCATCAAGAAAGAGTATCTTTGCCTTTGATTTATCCTTTGTCTCTATGGTATCTTTTTCATATACCTTGCCCCTTAGAAGAATCTCCTTCCACTCATTCTCTCCTTCATGCAGAACAAACACCTTCCCCTGTTTTGAGATAACAGTCCCGGCAACCTTTGCAGCGTAAGAAAGCGGTGACACTGCCACCAAGAATAAAACCAGCATTATCGCAATTTTTGTTTTAGTTCTCATTCTTATTCTCCTATCAAATCTAATTACAGTAATCTGTGTAATCTCTTTTAAATCGCTGTAATCATAGGCAAAGATTTTTGCCTAAAACCTTGCAGTAAAATTAAAAGAGGTAACTTCTCTATCATAATTGTAGAAAGCAAGCGTTGAATCATTTACAATTCTGTTAAATCTTATTGAAAGAGTATAATATTTTCCCAAGTCTTTTGCAACCTCAACAGACCAGTCATACTCCTGATCCTTCCTTCTGTCACCAAAAATTGAATTAAAATGGTTATAATCTTTTTTATCCCAGTTAAAACCAAGAAGAACTTTTGTGTCAAAAATCATCGGAATCTGTATATCTGTACCGAGACTGTTGCCAACATAGTCCCAGTCCCTGCCTCTTGTTTCTTCTCTTTCTGTTACATAGTTTAATTTAATATATCCCTTATTGCTCATAAAAAAGTAATACTGGTTTAGCCCAAAGGCATAATTTCTACCTCTTCTGTCAGAAGGTGTGTGATGTGGGTCCTGAAGATAATCCTTATCCTGAATACGATAAAACGCCTGCAATAAAGCTGACTTTGACAGGACCAAATTAATGCTTGGGAAAAAGGTGTGAGACTCCAAATACCTTGCTTCGTCAAGCTCAAAATAATCAAAAATATAAGAAAAGTTTATTCTTAATGGCCCTGCTATTCTGTAAGAAACAGTAGGAGCAATCTGGTTTCCGGTAATGTTATAAGCCCTGAGCCTTCTGTGCACTGACTGATAAAGACTATACCTTCCGGAAAATGTGAAATCTTTTGTATCAACAAGTTTATATTCCCCGCTAAGATTAAAGGTTGCACGCCAATCACCTTTATCTTTAATTTTACCAAGGGTTATTCCTTTTTTTGCTTCATCTCTTGCCTTGTCTAATGAAGACGGCTTTAAGGTCACATTATCATCATACTGCCAACTTATAGATGCATTCACACTCCATCGTTTTTTCGCATTAATCCGTTTTGTAATGGCATCAACAAATTTTTTAGCTGATTCTCCAATATCTGAGCCTGCACCCAGTTTTTCGGCTTCTGCAAACTCCTTCAGGGCTTTCTCATTTTCTTCAACCCTTGAATATGAAACTCCAAGATAATAATGGATGGAAAGTTTGTATTCAGGAACCAATTCAAGGGCTTTTTGTAGATAGGTTATTGCATCGTTCCATTTGTCCAAACGGAAAAGAGATAATGCCTTATAGTAATAACCCTCACCTCTTTCAGGTTCTTTTTCAATTGTAATATCAAACTCATTCAAAGCCTTCTCAAACTCTCCTGTATTAAAATAAGCAACCCCTGATTCATAATTAATACCTTTAATCTGCGGGTTGATTTTCAATGCCTTTTCAAGAGGCTCTACTGACTCATCAAAACTTTTTAATCTGTTATATGTTTTCCCAAGCTGGAAAAGAATGTTTGGGTTTTCAGAATCTATCTGTAATGCTTTTTCAAATTCTATTGCCGCCTCGTCAAACCTGCCTTCATCAAAGGCAAGCAGTCCTTTTGAAAAATAAAGTTCAGAATCATTAGCGCTGTTTGCATTTGATAAAAAAATAACCAGGAAAGAAAATGAGAGCAAAACAATTAATGTAACCTTTAAATTCTCTATTTTCCCTCTTAATTTCATCATTGACCTCCAGCTAAAATATTTATACCAAATTGGAATTAAAGATTTTTGAATTAAAGCGCTGAACTTATTATCTTTTATTATCCTCAGGCAAGAGATAGTGTCAAGCTTTTTGTTGAGGGTTTCAGGCTTATTTGATTGCAGAGCTTAAAACTAAATTACAGTGAATTAGTATTGCTAACTCAGGTAATATTCCTAAAATCTGTTTAATCAGAAGGGAAAATTCTCAAAGGATTTCTTCGCCCATTCCTCTCCAAACAATGCCTTCATGGGACCAAATCCCGGGTCTTTTTCTTTATAAGTCTTTCTAAAAGTGTTTTTAAATTTAATCATATCTTCTTTCACAGCAGGAGATAAAATCTTCTTCGCCTCTTTAACTGTATTAACAAAAAATTCTAGATAGTTTTTGAAAATTGATTCAATTTTTTCCTCATATTCCTTTGAATACCTTAAATATACTCCTGCCCCTGATTCATATTCCTTTGCCCAGTCAACCATTGTTTGTTTTGCGCCTTCAACAAAAGGAATTTTCAAAGACTCCTCATGGAAACTTTTAAGAGGCTCAATGTACTTCCTCATATAATCAGGATTTCTTGCCAGAGGATGCATATCAAAAATAAAGAAAATATATTTTCTGGCTTCGCTGTTGTCATAGCTAAAAATCGGAAATTCATAGTCATCATTGGGGGCTATCACACATGTGCGGATATAGATGCGGTCTTCAGCGTTTATCTCAGAGAACTTCACCTTGAAAAGTTTATCAGTGTGATATTCGCAATGTTTTGCCTCAGTAACTTTACCCTCTTTTTCAACTTTCTTGTATTTCAGGTCATCAGGAAGCGGGTCTTCTATGAGATTAAAATTTTTTTCAAGATATGATTTTGTTATTTCATTAAGTCTTAATTTTGCTTCTAATGGCATGATATTACCTCTCTTTTAAATTATATACATATTAACATATCTGGCTTAAAGTAAAGTTTAATTTTGTAAATAAACTGTAAAAAAAAATACTCTTGACTTTTGCCCGCAATTGAAGGAAAAATTCATTCAAAATGCGGGCGTAATTCAGCGGTAGAATGCAAGCTTCCCAAGCTTGACGTCGTGGGTTCGATCCCCATCGCCCGCTTCTGATTAGTGAATAGTAGTCAGTGAACAGTCGTTAGCCAAGAATTAATTTGAAGCTTTTATATATCCGCTCGCTGAGCATTTTCAAATGAGATAGGATTCTACTTCTTCTCTTTCAAGCGGTTTAACAGATATCTCCATTTTCCCTTCTTCTAAATTTTTTTCCCAAAAAACTATTTTGATTTTATCTCCGTTACTACTATCACAGTA